>JBJTEQ010000256.1:0-4047 GCA_046092945.1 Kapaibacterium sp. (SeqCode) | reverse complement strand
CATTCTAACGCTCCGCATAGTGGATGCCAGCGGTAAGGACGTTTGGCAAAAGGCGTTTAGCGAGCAGGAGCTGCGCTAGAACCAACGAAGAGATGATGAAAAATACCTTGAAAATTCAAAGTGAGACTTTCAATTTTCAAGGTGTTTTGACTCAAATCGCGCTTTATAGTCCAGTGCGTCGGCACAGTGAGATAGTAATTTTGCGCCGTGACATTCCTTGAACTGATCGGTAGAATCGAATTCGCCGTGCGACCGATCATCGCACACATTCCACCGTGGCTAACGGTGCGCCTGTTTACTGGCGGACGCAACATGTATCTGCCACGCTTTGCGCACGACGTTCCGTCGAGGGCATTTGAGCCCCCTGCCGAACATGGCGTCACCGCATGGGGACTGCGCTTTCGCATGCCAATCTGGAATGCAGCAGGCATGTTCAAGAGTGGCGCGGGTTATGACATGGTTGCCCGCGAAGGGGCTGGAGCATTTGTTGCGGGCACGTCTACCTCGCGTCCACGCCGAGGTAATGTTGTCCGCGGTATCAAATGGCCGTCCACGCAGTATCCGTTCTCCCATTCTGCCGCCAATTGGATGGGGCTTCCCAATGCCGGTCACGTTGATATTGCTACCAAACTCGCAAAGGTGAAGCACGTGCCCGGCTGTCCAATGGGTATCAGCGTGAGCGCCGAGCCTGGCCTTGACGAAAAGGTTGCTATCCCTGAGCTCATTGAAGGGATGCGACGCTTCGACGATGCGGGCGTGGAGTACATCGAACTCAATGAGAGCTGCCCCAATGTCCCGGGTCATGAACGTCACGACGATCTCGATCCCGGACTTCTGCGACGTCTCGATGCCGTAGCCAATGAGTTTCTTCAGCGACGTGGTCGTCGCCTGCCTGTGGTTGTGAAGCTCTCAACTGACACAGCTCTCGATCAGATTCCTGCACTCGTTGGATCCCTCGTGGATAGGGGCTTTGACGGGATGATCCTCGGGAACACGTCGACGCGCTATGCAGAGCTGCGTCCGCATGTGCACGCAAAGGACCTGGCGATGTTCGACCACTTCACGTCGCGCTATGGTGGGGGAGTCAGCGGCGCGCTGCTGACATCGTCATCCCTGGCCTCGTGTACGGCTGCGATGCAGGCAGTGCGCCTGCTCGCCCCTTCGCAGGAGTTTCACGTTGTCCGCTGCGGCGGCGTCATGAACGAGCACGACATTGAAGACTCACGTCGTATCGGCGTACTGCTCAACCAGTGGTATGTGGGCTACTTCGAAACATTCGCCCAGCATGGTCACGATGTTTATCGTGTGCTGTCCGAGCGCATGCGGTTGAGTTCCGCCGACACGCTGTCGTAAAACTGCCGGAGCTGCACAGCCGAGTTACCATGCGAGCGCAGTGCTTCGGAAAAGCTCTCTTGCGTGAACCCCGCTGACTGCACGATCGAATCCACGCGGCGGGCGGTTGCCGCAGAGTCCAGACCTGATTCCCGTTCGATGATCACGCGCGCATATGTTGAGACAAGCTTGCGCTCATCTGTCTCGTTTGCCCCGCATGCTGTGATAAGCGTAATGGCAACAACGGTTGCGATCGCAGCGCCGAGGTAGTTTTTCATAGAGCTATTCATAGCATTCACGCCATCTCCAGTTCATACTCGCGCATGATCATCGACAGTTCCTGCAGCATCATGGCAGTTGCACCCCAGAGTGGAATGGACGGATGGACCTTCCAATGCGGAACATCAACGGGGAGCCCCTTGATGATGTCGCTTCTCCATTGAATCGTTGACGGATCAAGAAAAGTCGAAACCGGCTCAACAATGACTTCCGCAACTTCGTCAGCGCTGAGCGTCCAGACATCAGGTGGTTGGATCATCGCTACGATGGGTGAGACAGCACTCTGCGATGGCGGGATGTAGAGTTCGGTCAATTGTCCGAGGATGCGAACGCGGTCCGTTACAAGACCGATCTCCTCGTGTGCTTCGCGCAGGGCCGCATCGACGGCGCTCTCGCCCTCGTCGCAGCGTCCGCCGGGGAAGGAGATCTGTCCACGATGATTGCGCAAACCTTCGCTGCGAACTGTCAGGACCACCTTCAATAATCCGTCGACGTCAGTAAACATCGGGATAAGTACCGCGCTCTTGCGCGCACCGTCCGGCGCCGGCATCAGTCGGGAACGTCGGTCTGGGATCTCCGGCACAAACGTCTCATGAGCAGCGAATCCGGGTAGGGGGCGCTTCAGCCGCTGAATGATCCAGGGTTCGAAATGCATGGTGCAAATCTCGCGACTTTCCCGTTGGCGTGGGACGTAATTTGCGCGCATGGTAAAGCTGTCTGCAGTGCTCTCGGCACTTTCTCAGCGCATCGCCTTGCAGATGCATCATGATCCCGATACCGTGGAGATACGCGACGTCACAACGGACTCGCGTCTCGTTACACCGGGCACGATCTTCGTTGCCATTGTGGGCACGAACTTCGACGGGCATAGTGCTGTCGGCGATGCCATCTCCCGCGGAGCAGCTGCGGTGGTGGTGGAGAGGGAACCAGATAGCCCCCTGACACAGCCTGTTATCATCGTCAAGGATACCCGAAAGGCCTTTGCCGAGATCGTAGACGTGGTCTTTGATCATCCCAGCCGTGCGCTCCGAATGTTCGGTGTTACCGGAACAAACGGTAAGACAACCTGCGCCACACTGTTGGAGCAGATGTACACGCTGGAAGGCCACAGAGTCGGATTTATCGGCACCACCGGCAATCGCTATGGTGGATGCGAATACACCACGGAGTATTCCACGCCGCATGCACGGCAGCTTGCCGAGTTATTCCGTGCCATGCGAAATGAATCCGTCGACACCGTATGCATGGAGGTCAGCTCGCACGCACTGCATCAGTATCGCGTTCTGGGGATCGACTATCGTGGCGCCATCTTCACGAACCTCACCCGCGATCACCTCGACTACCACGGGTCGATGCAGGAATATGCCCGCTGCAAGAAGCTTCTTTTTGATGGCCTCTCCGAATCGGCCGCTGCCGTGCTTTGGGGCGATTCCGAGTGGACGCCTTACATGAAGCGCGGGTGTGTTGCTCGCAATGTCATCACCGTTGGGAAGGGGGCTGACAATCACGTCCGCGTGGTCGACGTCCAGCTGTCGCTGACGGGTACAGAATTCACGCTCCAGCGCATGCGTGCCGATGCCGTGCTCGTGCCCGAGCGATGCACCATCACGACCCGTCTTCTCGGCGAATTCAATGTTGCCAATGCCGCACTCGTGGCGGTTCTCTGCATGCTTGATGGTATGCCATCTGAGCACGTTGTTGCCCACATGGCACAGGTGAGTGGACCCAAGGGGCGGATGGAGGTCACGAACATCCCACAGGGTCCGACGGCGATTGTGGACTATGCCCATACACCTGATGCCCTGGAGAGCGTCCTCGGCGTGCTGCGTGGCCTGCATGTATCTGCTGGATCAGCTGGGAAGATCCACGTTGTCTTCGGCTGTGGCGGCGATAGAGACCGTGGCAAGCGATCGGAAATGGGGCGCATCGCCTCGGAAATGGCCGACCACGTCTACGTTACCAGCGATAACCCTCGCACCGAATCACCTTCGGACATCATCGCCCACATCATGGGCGGCATCGACGGTCCGCACCGCTCACGCGTCACCGTCATCGAAGACCGACGTCAGGCCATCCATGCCGCACTCGATGCAGCAACACTCGGCGATGTCGTGCTGATCGCCGGCAAGGGTCACGAAGAATACCAGATCATCGGTACCGAACGCCTGCCGTTTAGTGATGCAGAAGAAGTGAGGAAGAGAAGTACGTAATTACGGAGTGACGGAGTGACGGAGTGACGGAGTGACGGAGTGACGGAGTGACGGAGTGACGGAGTGACGGAGTGACGGAGTGACGGAGTGACGGAGTGACGAGTGACGGAGTGACGAGTAGGGGCGAGTTGCAGTCTCGCCCGATGCCGAGGTACCGTAGGATATGGATTCCTGCTTTCGCAGGAATGACGACGGCACCCCAAAAGAAAAACCGCCAGACGTGCGA
>JBJTEQ010000255.1:0-3661 GCA_046092945.1 Kapaibacterium sp. (SeqCode) | reverse complement strand
TCCGTAGTCTTTGTGGGGTTTTGTCCACGAGGCACAAGTCCCTCCGTCAGCTCGGTAAATCGGCGTTCCGACTCCCGCAGTTCGTCCTTCTTCCGGGCAATGGCACGGACGAGGTCATCACGATGACGGGTTCTCCACGACTCGTCGTCGAGATCCCGCTCCATGGTGAATGGCTCTTCTGCGCGCAGACGACGCAGCTTGCGCTGCTCGAGGCCCAGACGACGTTCGATCTCTTCGACCTCGCGACGCCAGCGATCAATGCCCCATTCATCGGCCTCACGCGAGAGTGCCTCATCAGCCCCCAGCACTGCCAGCAGCGAGCGAAGCTGTCCAGCATTGCGATTTGCATAGGCCGACTGCACCTGATGCCAGACACTTCCATCCTTGGCATCATCAGCTTGATTCTCCGCTACGTCAGGATGCAGCTGCTTAACAAGCGTGCGATACATCGACACCAGTTCATGATCCGAGGACTTGCCCGTCCGGACCCGTTCGGCGTCATCGCGCTGACGCTGGTCCATTTCAAAGGCTTCCTTTACACGCATGGCAAAGCGCGCATACTCCTTGTCAACAACCTCGTTGATCAGATCAACGATCTGCTGCGTGAGCTGCTCGCCCCGCTCATGCTTGATGCTCAGGAGCTCCACACGGCGGAACATTTCTGCAGCTGCCAGCGCAGATTGCTGAAGCTCGCGCTCCAGTTCGCCGAAATGCGTGTGGTAGATCGCATGGAGTCGCGGGCGCACCTCGGTAGAAAGTCTATGCCAGTCATCGATCGCGTTCCGCAGTTCAAGACGCAGCTCACGCAGACGCTCTCGCAAGGGGGCGATATCGGGATGCACCGTAATAGACATTGGCAACAAAGTTACGTTGCCTCAGGAGCTGCGTCATGCACGAAGTACCGTGCAACGAACATCTCTGCAAGTGCGCACGCTATGGCAAGAAGGGTAGCAAGTGGCCACAACTCCGAACCGGTGCGAGCCTGTCGTATGGCGTTGGCGACAGATGAGCCGGCGGAGATCTCCGCAACGTGATCCGGGCGAAGCACCAGCGGATCCACAGCCCCCTTCCACTGCGCATCACCAAAGAATTCAAGACGCGATTCCCGCGTGGAAGCATTGGCCGCAATCGTCATCACGGGCAAGGAGTCAGTTGTCGAAACGATGGTCACACCCGACGAATACTGTGCGGGCACAGCAAGCAACGTTGCCGTGCTCATGCGGATGGGCTTGACGACCGAACTGATACCATTCTGATCTTTGACGACAAAAGCCTCGCGTCCGGCCAGTCGCGGCGGCACAGGAATACTTACCGATTCACCGAGGGCAACATTCACACCCTGGTCGCGCGGCGCAACAACATAGAGCGTGCTCCGCACGAGTGTGGCTGCAAAAAGACCGCTTAGGGGAAACGTTCCAGAGGTCATATCCGGAGTTACCGCGATGTACACCATACGTCCCTGGCCGACAGATGCTTCCGTCACAAGTCCGCCCGCTCCGGTACGAACTATGTCGAAGCCTCCCGCGGCAGGGGTCTGACGTGTGATCCGCACACCTTCGGTGCCGGCACGCTCATCGGCAGTTGTGCGGAACACACCCTGATAGAGTGGGTGTGAGCGCTCGACGGAAGTGATCACGAATGGAGCATCAGAGGATGTTTGATTCTCATCAAGGGGCTGAAGACCACACGCTGACAGGATCGTCTGCGCTGTGGGCGACGCAAAGATCACCGCACCTCCGCCTGTTTCGACGAACTGTCGGAGCACTGATGCATCTGATTGAGAAACCGAACCTCCACAGACGATCACCACATCAACGTCGGAGAGAGTAGATGATGCCGATGTGATGCTCTCGTACGAGGCAATAGTGCCATTAGTTGCACCAACACCCGGCAATGACAGCACCGTGCGCGCCAGCTGCACGCGTTCGGCAGGGCCCACCAGACACAAGCGTGACCGGCGTGGGATCGTAACTCCGGCCCATCGCACATTGTCGCGATTGATGGCATCCGACTCCAATTCTACGGCTGCTGCAAAAGCCCCCTGCCGATTGGGAATGGCGGCCAGCACAACCGTCCGCGTGCCATTTGCCGGCACGTCAATGGCCTTCTGCGCCACGCGTGTGCCGTTGAAGGACAGCGATACGAGTGCTCCCGAAACATCCCGCGAACTTCCGTTGCGAACCACAGCCTCGAACTCTACCGGCTTATCGGCCTGGAGGAGCTTGGTCATCACGGCAACGGAGTCAACACTCATGTTCTGCTCGAGTCCGCTTTCTCCCTCGCCGATGCGCACAAGAAAGACCGTTACGTCTTTCTCGAGCACACGTCCGGTGTCGTTCTGACGCCGTATCGTCTGCGAGCGCTGGGCGTCGCTGATAACGTAAACTTCGCGATGAGCGTGGAGGGCATTGTCGAGTAGCGAACGCACTGATCTCAATGCGTCGATTACGTTCGCTGTACCATCGGAAACCGACAGACGTTCCACCTGCTGGCGCGCGGCATCGAAGGTTCGCGTCATATCGCGTCGACGGTCTGAATCGCCCCCTACCATTGGCAGGACAACAACTTCATCACCGTTGCGGAGTCCGTCAATGATCAGACGCGCAGCCTTCTTGGCCTGATCAAGCCGCGGACCACGTCCGTCGGCACCTTCCATGCTGGCCGAGTTATCGACGAGAATCACTACGCTGGCACGTGCAGCCGATGAAAGCACCGGCAGCGATGTTTCGATGGTGGGTCGGGCCAGTGCAAGTACGGCAAAAACAACACTGAGCGTTCGCAGGATCAGCAGAAGGATCTGCTGAAGCTTCAATCGTCGGACCTGCTTCTGCTGAAGTTCAAGCAAGAAGCGGATGCTGCCGAAGTTGACAACGCGGAGCTTGCGAAGATTCAGCAAGTGAAGCAGCAAGGGGATACCAGCTGCCGCAAGTCCGAACAGGGCGAGTGGGTTCAGCAGGTTCATTGCGTCAGATTCACCAAACGGTAAAGTTGGTCCACTTCTTCACGCGTCAGGTGACGGTACTCTCCGCGCTTTAGGCCACGCGTTGAGAGTCCGGCATACTCCTTCCGATCGAGACGCTTTACTTCGTACCCTACATGCTCAAAGATGCGCCGTACCTCGCGATTACGTCCTTCACGAATGGCCAATACAACAACCGTCTTATCCTCGGGGTCGATGATCACATCGCATGGCTGCGTGGGGCCATCCTCCAGTTCTACACCCGAGGCGATCCGCCTCATATGGTCTGTGCGAAGGGGGCGGTCCAGCGACGCACGGTACACGCGCGTAACGCCGTAGCGAGGATGCATCAGTCGGTTGGCAAGATCACCATCATTGGTCAGCAACAGCACGCCAGTGGTGTTCCGGTCGAGTCGCCCCACACTGAAGAGTCGGGTCTTCAGACGCACAACATCAAACACTGTGGCTCGCCCCTTCTCATCGCGAGAAGTGGTAATGAGATCCTTGGGTTTATTCAGTAGGATATACGTCAGGTGTTTCTGCCGCGTAATCGGCTCACCGTTCACCGTTACAACGTCATCGATTTCGACCCGTGTGCCGAGGTCAACAACGATAGCACCGTTGATACGGACGCATCCGCTGCTGATCAGCTCATCGGCACGGCGTCGAGATGCAACTCCGGCGTCGGCAATGGCTTTATTC
>JBJTEQ010000254.1:0-5020 GCA_046092945.1 Kapaibacterium sp. (SeqCode) | reverse complement strand
GAATTCTTTCCGTGTCGAGGATGGGATGCGCATCAGGTACTGTGGATCACGGTCGATCGGTTGAGTACTTGTCGTGAATCTTTGCCAACTGACGCTCCATCTTCAGGCCTGCATCATGTGCCGCTTTCGTGAAATCCGAAGCCGTCTCCTTTGCCACAAGAAGGTGGTCATGGATACGAACGGTTATCTCGCAGAAGTTCTGCAACGGGACTTCCTCAAAGAGGATATCGGTGCGAACAATGTTGAGATTGAACTTCTCAAATCGCTTGGCCGTGCTGACGGCGGTTTCGTATTCGGCATCAGTAATTGTGCAGTGCCGGTTTGAAATATGGACATCCATTGACAAACTCCCGTACAGGTGAAACAACACGTTGACCTCGCCAAGCGTCCCCCGAACATAATCATTGCCGAGGTCACAACCGCCCGTTGGTTTGGGTCCCCGAAGGGCGTTGACGAAGAAGGATGAAAAATCCTATTTCAACGCGCACACCACCGGGATCTATGACGTATGACTCTTTCAATCGTTCGGGAGGTGGCACGGCAAATGAAACAAACTGACTGGCCATGTACGTGCCACGCAGTGGAGCGATAGCGTAGGAAACATCAACTCTAAGGCCTGTCATAGAGCGAGAATTTGGTGGTCCGTCAAAACCTAAGGACACCCCAGTTCGAAGCACGAGCGCGGGCGCGATGATTGATGCGTTGTAGCGCGTTCCTCCAGTGCGCGCTCCGAGCAGCTGAGACGGTTGGATATCTTCGGTCCAAAGGACATTCCCGAAGAGCAATCCAACTCCTGAGCCTATGTAGCCGGTAAACTGACGCCTACTAGCGTAATAGTCGACGGCAGCATATATCGGAATTGCGGTTACCTCGATATTCTGAGTGACTGCCTGTCGCGGACCGAGTCTGCTCGCAGGGGGCTGTGGATCGTACAAATAGGACTCCCGTATCGAGGCACGATAATAGCCCCCTGAAAGACCCACCGACAGATTTTCCGTGACGTACTGGTTGACTGAAGCACGTCCGCCGACGGGAATTCCGAACGACGACGACGTTCCACCGAGAACTCCCTGGTAATCAGCGATAAAGTCAGCGGCCTGCATGCCAAGCGTCCATCCAACTCCAGCTTCAAAACGAACCTGTGGATCGGACGATGTGTTCTGCCCCCTTGCCACACCAGATGAGAGTGTCAGCAGAAGAATGGCGCAAACACACGTGGGTATGCAGATGCTATGAGCGAGGAACACGACGGCGGTGCGCTCGGTGTTAGAGGATTCGCTTGCCCATCGATGAGGCAATTATCTCGGCAGCAAACTCAGCGGTCTTATTCCGATCGTCAAGGATCGGATTTACCTCGGCTACTTCAAGTGAGGCATAGGCATCGATCTGGGAGATCAATTCCATGAACACGTGAGCCTCACGGTAGGTTAGTCCACCGGGGACGGGAGTTCCAACCCCCGGCGCTATCAAAGGGTCAACTCCATCGACATCGAAGGAGATATGCAGGTGATCAACACTGCGAGACATATCCTCAAGAACGCGACTGGCCACGTCATACATCCCTAGTCGATCGATATCAAACATTGTGTAGGCAGCAACGCCCAGCTCCTTAATAAGCTCGCGCTCACCGGGGTCGATGCTGCGCAGTCCAATGATGGCGAGATTCCTTGGGTCAAGCTTAGGTGCATCGATACCAATGCGTGTTAAACTCGGATGCCCGATACCCATAGCAACAGCAAGGGGCATACCGTGAATATTGCCGCTCGGTGTCGTTTCTGCCGTGTTCATGTCCGCATGAGCATCGATCCAGATTACCCCAAGTGTTTTACCTTGCTCCTTGCAGTGAGCACCAATGCCTGCAAGTGATCCAATGGACATGGAATGATCACCACCGAAAAGGAGAGGAAAGTGGTTGTCATCGAGGATGGACTTAACACGATCACTCAGGACCTGGCTCATGGCGGCCACTTCCGGGAGATACTTCAGACGTGGATCCTGAAGTTCCTGGACCTCGATGTTGCGAATCGGGATGTCCCCTTCGTCAACGACGGTGTAACCGAGCGACTCGAGTTTGTGATCAACATCAGCGATACGCAGCGCTGACGGCCCCATATCGACGCCCCGTCGATCGGCACCAAGATCGATCGGAAAGCCCATGACCCGAACGGTGGTTGACTTGCGCATTGTAGTGTAATATCAATGAGTTACTTCTTTGTGTTCATCAGGTGCACAAGCACCGTCGAAAGAGTTCTCTTGAGATCACGGCGAGGGACAACAAGGTCTACAAATCCCTTTTCCAGAAGAAACTCCGACCTCTGGAAACCTTCCGGTAGCTTTTTGCGGATAGTCTGTTCGATGACGCGTGGACCAGCAAAGCCGATCAATGCCTTGGGTTCCGCAATGATTACGTCTCCGAGCATTGCGTATGATGCAGAAACGCCCCCTGTTGTTGGATCGGTTAGAATCGATATGTAGGGCAATCCTGCCTCCGAAAGCTCTGAGAGGAAGGCGCTTGTCTTTGCCATCTGCATGAGCGATAGTGCCGCTTCCTGCATTCGTGCGCCACCTGATGCCGAAATGAACACAAAAGGCATGTTTTCCTGAAGCGCGCGGCGTCCGGCGCGCACAAACTTTTCGCCCACTACCGAACCCATAGACCCGCCGATGAATCCGAAGTTCATGCATCCAAACGCGATCGGTAGACCGTTGAGGTTCCCCACTCCGGTAGTAACGGCGTCAGGCAGGTCACTCTTGCTATAGGCCTCTTTCAATCGCGCCTTGTAAGGACGGGTGTCGACAAACTCCAACGGATCTGCCGAACGCACTGCAGCGTCTGTTTCACGCCATGTACCTTCGTCGAACAGCAAACCAACGTACTTGGCGCTTCCGATCCTGAAGTGATGACTGCAGGATGGACAGGTGAAGGAATGCTCTTCGAGCTCTTTCCGATAGATCACCGACGAACACTCGGGACACTTGGTCCAGAGACCATCAGGCATCTCACGAGCCTGCGGTTCGGTGGTAATGTTTCTATTCTTTCGAAGGAACCATGCCATGCACAAAAGTACGGAAATGCCCCATCGTGCTCGCTACGGCACGGGGCTTATCGAACGTGATAGATTTTTCTCGTGCCTCTTGACGTGACAACCACGTAAGCCCCCGAGGGCAGCCGATCAAGATCAGATTCAGACGAACCAACGATGCTGCCGGTCAGGTCAACAATATGTCGAACGACTTCAGTGGTGCTTTGGTCACTTTGTTGGTCGTCGGCAATGCTGGTAACAACCGAGAGATTGTGAAAGCTTAGTGCACCTACTCCGCTGCGGGTTGTGAGCCACGGCCCCTGAAAAATCGTCGTACCATCGTCGTACGTGTAGTCGGGAACATAGCTGATTCCTTTGATCGGTGTACTTCGGGGAAACTCCAGATACGCACGAGATCCTTCCACGCGTACAGAAAGAGGATGCAGAGTTGCTTGATTGTTGGCAAACCATGCTTCGGTGGCCTTGTGCATTTGACCACCGATGATGGCATCACTGGACATCAAAAGTTCTTCACCCCGTTTGAACGTCACCGTAACGGTCTGTAATGGCAGATCTGCTGATATCCGGGCCACCGCCAAGGCAACAGTTGGGGCTGCACGATATACACCAGGTTGCATCGACAACTCATTACGCCGATAGATATCGAAAAGTTGTTGTGCCAAAGTTGCGTACCCAACACCTGTGTAATGACATCCGTCATGCCCGGGAAGGGCTGCAGCGGCATGAACGATAACGTCTGGATAAAACTCTTCCAGACGCCGCTGCTCATCGCGAAGTAGCGCATGCCGAGGTCCGGCACAACCCGGACGGATCTGAATCACAACGATGTACTTCAGGTTCGGAAGATCCTTTTTCCATGCCGTGCGAAGATTGTCGAAGTGAGTCGAATAATTGTCGTCATCATGATTCGACTCACCCTGATACCAGAACAGCCACCTAATGCGCTCGCGACTTCCGCTCTTTACCACACGGTAGAGCCAACTGCCATAGATCGTCGCCAGATTCAATCGGTTATTTACGTCGGGCAGGTGCTGTTCAATGCGAGTTCCCCCTACTCCACCGCTGATACACATACTCGGCATGCGCATCTGATCCGCCATCGCATTCTGAAGTCCAAGAGCCCATGCACCAACGTTATTGCCTCCCCCGTTGCCAGTGGCCGTGCTTCGTGCATAGCTCGTATCCCCGGAACTCTGACTAAAATTACCGCCGAACGTGCGAGCCCATGTTGAGATAGGTAGACTGCCATCACCAAAGATGGAGTTGGATTGCCCCGTGACGGTAAACACCGTTCCAGCGGCGATATCAACGGCCTTGAGCATCGTGTCAGTTTGAGCTTTACCGAGTTTTCTGCTCGTCACATTTACCGTGTAGGAATTGAGTTCCTGCTCTACTGACACGGAATGCGAAATGGTGTCACCCCGCTTGGGATTTGGAAACGAGCGCGAGCTGATACTGGTGCCATTGCGGAAAACCTCAACAGCTACGCTAGTGAGGCTGTCGGAGATCACAACGCCCCGAACGATTAGCCCCTTATCTGGATCGACCACTTCCAGCGAACGTGGTGCCTCGAGGAAATCGATTGCGGGTGTTGGCGGATCCGTGGCCCGAATGATCTTGTATCGTTCATGCAGGTATGTCTCAACGCTAACTTGCTCTATGGCCGTAAGCTGGCGGTCGAAGATCAGGATCTCGGCGATTGAACCATTAAGGCCATTCCCTTTCTGATACGCACCGATATAAATCACGGAGTCAACATTCCGAGGAAGTACATCATCAGATGTCTTGACATTGTTCAGTGCGATGGACGTCCTACCACTGGAGTCCTGATGCTTTAGCCGGATGACCGTCGGCCCATTGACCGCTTGAGAACTTACACCTAAGCGCGAAAAATCGCCGCTGTGAAGTACCGTCGGCACGCCCGGCGCCCTGGTGAAAAACGCCCGGTTGTCGCCGGAGACGATAGTGTTTGCTGA
>JBJTEQ010000253.1:0-6138 GCA_046092945.1 Kapaibacterium sp. (SeqCode) | reverse complement strand
CGTCTGCGAGTATCCGAATCAGCCACGGACAGCGGTCCATCCTCTAAACGTCCCCGCGGTAGCAGAGTCCTCCCGGAAAATGCTGGATAGTCTGGAGCATATCGATAAATCTTGAACACCATGTTGTTGCGTGGCGTCTGTCCTTGCGGCGCAATACCAGTGTTGGTAACGGGGTTTACGTAGCGCCACACCTCATCACCCTCCGGCGTAGTCTCCACAAACGTGCCGGATGGCCCAAGACAGGAAAGTGTATTGCCGTTTTGCATCCGCGTAGCGCCACTGATGTTCTGGCCATAGAACTTGTTAGATAGTGTCTTCGGGTACACCACAGTCGGCTTAGCAGGAGCATAGGCTTTCTTTGGCTCACGCTTGTAGGTTTCGTCTGGATTGAGTGGAAGCACGATCTCATCCACCGACGACCCCATTACACCAACACGGCCCATACCATTATTGAAGATGGTCAACTTGGTATCGTCCTCTTGCAGCCAGCGCGCGTCGTGCTGTCCAAACAGTGTCTGCTCCTGAGCAGTGCCGGACTTGTAATTGGCCGGACTACCGTAGCGATAGACAATATCACCGGTCTTTCGCGAAATGATCCAGATCTCATTGAGGTTGTGGATGCTGATCATCACTTCGTCACGCTTGGCATTGTATCGTACGGAGTTCGCGTGCAGCCAGTCCGAGCGCGTGCCACCCGCATTGATATCGATGCGCTCAGGGTGATCAGCAACGACACCGAAATTCGGCTTGGTCGCATCAACATCCTGAATCATGTGATCCCACGACGACCATGACCAGACGACTTCGCCGGAGGTAGGCCCAGTGCGGCGCACTTCAATCACACGCTCCGACCAGAGTGCATTCTCCGTTAGCCGTGTTGATGGTCGCCCAGCTGCAATGGCTTCATCACGTGTGTGACTCTCCCACACAAGGAGTAGAATGTTGCCATTCGGCATGATCTCTACGTCGTGGTGCTGACGCGCCGTCGGTGTTAGGTGCGTGTAGCTCCAGAGCTTTGTCCCTGTCCATTCAAAGATCTCCACCATGCCGCCTGCACCGCCCCCTTGCATAGACTGAGACGGAGGAGCCGCCGTGCGCAGAAGCGAGCCGTCTTCCAGAAGCATCACCGCCTGGCCTGGACCATAGCCACTTTGCCAGGTCTTTACAACCTGACCATCGTTATTGATGAGGTAGGTTGTCGTGGATGTGATCGGTGCAAACAGCGTATATCCTTGAAAGGAATTCGCCTGATCGTGACTGATGAGGCCGACGGTGCGCTGTGCAAGGCTCACAGCAGTGCTCCCGACAAGCAGGAGAACAAAAACGATGTGGTTCATGCTGGGAAACTACGAGAATTTCTCAGCGGGAAACCTCAAAATGGAGCGCGGTTACACAGCCGACCAATTCATTTGCTCAATACCGCAGAATCGCAACTGCCCCCGAGGTGGTCGGCTTACGAGGTCCCGTACTTCGATACCAAAGGGGTTTACGATCACACTGTTCTCTACCAGTTGCGGATTTCTGCTGATGCGATGAAACAACGCCGATTGCTCCGGCAAGGTGGCGATGATAAGGGGCAGGCCCGTCGGACGCGAAGCAATCTCCATAACGATGCGGTCAACCTGACGGAAGAATCGCTCGGTGTCCTTATAGACCTCATCCTCAATGGTCATATGAGGGACGGTGCGGTTGGTACCACCGGAGTTGGATCGGCTGAATCCGGGGTCACTGAGCTCATCACCGAGAATCTCATTGATCAATAGCAGCGGTCCGGTAGGAAACGCCACTTCTTCGAGACCATCTCTGTTTCCGACAAAGAGCTGTGCCGACTCGCGCGTCAGACATAGAACATGATAATCTTCCAGAGTCTGCAGCAATCGGAAAAGTGGCTTTCCATGGAAGTTCTCCGCCACAACGGCGATCTCCGGAACCGACCTGTCGAGATGCTGTGTGATAAAGACGCCCGGCGCACGAAAAATCGCCACGCCCTGACGTCAAGTGTTCCAGAAGGAATCGTCGCGTTCGAGCTGACGGAACGGCATCATAAGTGCCGTCTCTTCATCCGAGTCGTAGGCCATTTCCAGAGAATCGTTCAGATGGCGCACGAGCTGCCGATATCGCGTCTGATCGTCCCGCCGTTCCGGCTGCGTGCGATGCGTCGGCAGATACAGACTACGACATGGCTTGGAAGTGATCGAGAATAGACATTCGATCAGGGGGCTTTGCGCAACATTGAACATCATGAACTCCGGTGGTAAATCTCTGCCTCGAAGCTATTCGATGCAGAGCCCCTTCATTCATGACAAACGTCAGTTAGCGGCCTACGGCAACTCTTCCGGCACTAACAATCAGCATGCGACGCTGTGTGGACGTACAGGCAACATAGACGCCGTCGGCGAGGCGTCCGATCTGCGAAATGTCAGCATCGTGCAAGACCACCCGGCCATCAATGCCGTAGAGCGTCCACCCCAGTCCAAACGTGGGTAACGTCTCATCATCGTCCACGCTGGTGGTAGCGGTCATTCTCGGTGCAGCAAACACTGCGGCTGCGCGGTCAACACCGGTCGGGTCGTGCACTTCATGGGCAGCCCCCTGATAGAAGATCACGCCATGATCGCTATCGGCTACACCCATCTTCTTGAGCTCCTGTTCGATAGCGCATGTGCCACTGACGTATGGGTAGTTCGCCGAAAAGATGCTCAATCCGTGATACGCGCGATTAACCGCGCACGGAACCACCGGATCATCGATCTGGTGGTAGCTAAACAACGGTATGAATGGGGCTCCTGCCAGATACTTCAGATCGAAAAGTGCGCCAAAGATGTTCAGTACCACCTTAATGCTCGGCGTCCTTACATCCGTGTGAAGACCTCCATCGGGTGATCCAAGCGCAGGCCGTGGGAACGTGCCTGACAAACGAGCAGCATCGGAGATCTTGCCAGCGGCAGCTGGAATCGGATCCTGCGTGTCGAAGTAGGCTGTGTGCAAGGCAATGATGGAACCAGCACTGGCCCCACCGATGATGCACCGCGACGTGTCGATGCCATAGGCACCGGCATTCTTCACAAGAAATCGAAGACCACCGCGTACGTCCTGAATACCGCGGTAGCAGGCCCTGATCGCCTCCGCTTCATCGTAGGCGAAAGGCGGGTCCAACAGCGAACCATGTATTCCAAGACGATAGGAGATCGTCACCGCCGTATACCCCCGCTTGGCCCATGTCTCGGCGAGTGTATTGAAGTCAGCTCTGTTGCCCTGAAAGAAGCCCCCTCCATGGATCCACACAATTAGCGGACGCTTCGTGGCATTGTCGTTCGTTGGCACGAAGATGTTCATCCGCAGAGTATCGGTTCCCCCATCATAGCGGACTGCCGTGCCATATAACACATCCTTGACGGCGCGGACCTTGAAGGTTGGCTCTACAAGAGACTGCGCTACCACGATTGTGTTCAGCAGCAGGAAGAGAACTGAGATAACAATCGGTCTATTCGGCTTCATGATTACGTCCTGTGAGTTCTTGCAATCTGCACGAAATACGCCAATTGTGAGCATGCGCTCACAAAATCATGAGCGATAGCTCACAAAATCTAAATTACCAGCTAACCGCTTTGTTTGTCAGGCGCTTATAAGGTTATGACCTCGTTCTCAATGCTCCGATATGGCTCGGTACTGCCATCTGTTGCAACGCGGATCATCGTCGAAGCAATAGCGCGTGCCTCTACGGCCTTATAGGCCTTGGGAATCGCGAAGTTGAGCCGCGTCATGAGCACCATGCCGATTCTCTCACCGAGGCGGAACTCGCGTCGGTCACCAAGGATCAGTGACGGACGTAGAATCGTCAGCTGAGGGAAGTTCAGCGCTCGCAGGTCCCGTTCAAGGTCGGCCTTGACCTGGATGTAGAAGAAGCGCGAGTTCTCGCTGATGCCGCCACTGCTTACGATCACCCAGTGCCGAGCCCCCTTCGCGCGAGCAAACGTGGCAACCTTCATCGGATAGGTGTGATCGATGCGTCGGTACACTTCTTTCGATCCCGCCGTCTTGATCGTTGTGCCCATGGCACAGAAGACCACATCAACGTCGTAGATACCTTCATCGCCCGTAAGCGCATCGAAGTCCTTTACCACGTTGCGGATCGTTGGATGGCCGTCAAACCCCGCAATTGGCCGACGCGACAGCACCGTCACCGATGTGAACCGTGAATCATTCGCCAGCAGACGCACAAGCTCGGAGCCCACAAGCCCCGTAGCACCGATGATGAGAGTACGCATGGAAGAAGTTACGGAGTTACGGAGTGACGGAGTGAACTGTCATTCCGTAATCTCGCAACTCCGTCACTCCGTAACTCCGTAACTCTCTTCGTCATGGCCAACATCAAAGACAACATCGAATCGCAGCGTCTGAATTTCTGGGAGCGCATCTATCTTCCTGAGATTGCCAAGGGGCTTGGGTTAACGTTGAAGCAGATGTTCAAGCCCTCGTTCACTCGTCAGTACCCCGAGGAGCGTTGGATTCCTGAGGGCTCCTATCGTGGACGTCCGGTTCTGGTGCAGGAGGACGATGGAGAGCGTTGCGTGGCCTGTGGCTTGTGCTCACGCGTATGTCCCGCGCTTGCCATCGAAGTGCGCGCCGGCGAAACAACCGCCGAGAAAGAACGCTACCCCGAGAAGTTCGAGATCAATATGCTCCGCTGCATCTATTGTGGCTTCTGCGAAGAAGTGTGCCCGGAAGAAGCAATCGTTATGAGCAAGGACTACGAACTCGTGTTCGGCTCGCAGGAAGAGGGAATCCTTGGAAAGGAAAAGCTCCTCGTACCCGTTGCGCAGCTCCAGGAACGGTTGGAGTTCCTGCGTCAGTGGCGTTAAATCAGGTTTTAGGTTTCAGGTTTGAGGTGTGAGGTTGGCCATCGTCTGCCCGCGCGACGCGAGGGATCCAGACCAAAGCGATTTGTAGGGGCGAGCCAGTGTGCTCGCCCTTTTTCGTTGCGTGACGCAACACGGTGATGCCTGAGAATGCGGGAGGTCAGATGTTAACGCTGACTGTGTGCCCTTCTTCCGTATATCTGCTGCTGAATGTGCAGAGGGTGTTCTAATGAGTGCTATGAGATCAGGTAAGTCAGCAATGTTCTTGGTGCTCTGCATCACTGGATTTGCACCTGCGGCGATGGTGTCCCAATCACTGCGGGAGTTGAAGCCCCTTTCGCAGGGACAGATTTGGGAGTGCAACGGACATGATGCCAGCAGTGGTCTGACTGTACCCTTATTCTCGGTCAAGGTTGTGTTCAAGAATCTGATACGGGGCTATCGGATATCAGCTACATGGTATCCAAGTCAGGTGTACCATGGCATAATAGGACCTGCTATCGTGAAGCTCCAAGAAAAGGTGAGTGGGCGGACGCATATTATCACAACGAACTACTTCAGTTTGCCATTAGCAACGGTGTCGAGCGAACACGTTTCCGATTCTAATACGATTGCTCCTTCGATCGACGGTAAGGTCTTTCGTTTGAGATTCCCACTCCGAGAGCGAGTGTGTGATGAGAGAGGGGAAATGGTGAACAAGCCATCAAGCATGCCATTCACATTCAGAGACGTGGATTTCGACGGGAGTGATGAGATTGTGTTTGCCTACAATGCCGGCGGACAGCGTAGCTCGAATGCCTATCAGGCGTTTTCATTGAAGTGTCATTGTCCGCACGAAATGGTCGACTACCATCATCCTGTTAACGGTCCCGCTGGGCTCTTCGACGAATCAACGACTTTCAATCCAAAGTCTATGACCATGACAAAGCACCTGTCTGGCGGTAGCTGCGGTGATGTGTACGAGCACTACAAATGGTACCCTGCTGAAAACCCGGCTGAGGAAGGCACTGAGCGTGAACTTCTACAAGATGGCATCACGAAGTACGAGATGGGCGCTGACGGCCAGTGCTATGTTGTGACCTATAAGTACACCCGTCCAAAACTGAGGGAAGTATCGCGTGTGAAGGTGAAGTGACAAGTGACAAGAGAAACCAGACCCTCCCGAGCGATGCTCTGTGAAGTACAACAGAAACCCGAAACCCGAAACCCGAAACCTGTGCTGACCTAATGATCCTCCGCCGCAAACAGCTCTGCCACATCGCGTTTAAACACGATGGAG
>JBJTEQ010000252.1:0-3616 GCA_046092945.1 Kapaibacterium sp. (SeqCode) | reverse complement strand
ACGTCAATGAGTCGCTGTTTCGATTCCCAACGCTTGAACGCGGCACCACAAAAGCCAACACGAGATTATAATATATCTTCAATCTGTTGGCTACGCCGGAAGCCCTACCTTCGTTGATGATCGGTGGGAGGTCGGCGCTATCACTTGCCCCGCAGCTTGCAAATCAGGTCGTGCCCGGTACGACCATTCGGTGGGCACAGGTGCAACTGCAGGAGGGGGCGTTCGTGATGACATGCGACACAGGCACATTCAGCGCCGTGATGTATGGCACGTCCGAAGCCGATTCCTATGCGAATCTTGTTGGCATTGCCTTTGATCCTATCCGTCGTCGGGATATCTCGCCTCCAGTCTTTGAATTGTCCCTCGACTGTGGAACAGTCTCCGGCCGCATTGCCGATGTCTCAAAGGATACGGCCCGACTGAAGGAGGTGACGGTCATCAGTGCGAGCACGTTCAACTATCAATGGACCGTTTCGAATCCTATTGATTCATTCGGCACCGTCCACTTCGATGCTAACGTGCGTGACCTGACGAGGGATGCGCAGATCGTCATTCACGCGTACGATGACCGCGGAAACGGCAGGGAGTGGCTCTATCGATACGACGCACCGTCAATTGATGTCGCCCGTGACGTGCTCATTGATGCACGTCGAGGCAGGCAGCGGTGCACGACGGTCGTGATACGAAACCGGGATTCGACGCCCGTTTTCATCAAGTCACTGCAGGTTCAGGGCAATCAAAGATTCGAGGTGACGAATCCCAAGGGCAGCTTTGCTATACGTCCACGCGATTCGGCTTTGGTCACGCTATGTGCCACCCAATGGGCAGATACGACAGCTATGGCGGCGACGATCGTCATTCAGCTGCCGTGCGGTCTAAAGCGGAATGTTTACGTGAAGACACGTCTGGCAGCCAGTCTGAAAGGCGACTCGATCAATCTTGGTGACGTGCGGATTGGCGACACGGCATGCGGCAGAGTGGCTGTAGTAAACGAAGGCGATACGCCGGTGGATGCACAGCAGCTCATTTCCACTAGAATCGACACAAACTTTGTTGTCGACACTGCACGGCTGGGACTGCCAAGATTGATAGGTCCGGGCGACACGCTCTGGGTTGACGTCTGCTTTGTTGAACGTCGCGAGGGTACGGCACTGCGCCGGGACTCGGTAGTCTCAGACCTGTCTGATGAAGCGATCCTCACGTATCGGGCACGTGGCGTTCGACCCGACGTCGGCTCCATTGTTATCGACTGGCATGAACGCCGAGTCGGCAGCATTAACGACACAACTGTTTGGCTCAAGAACACCGGCAGCGGCTGGTGCATAGCCACTGGTGATCTGAGCGGTTTGCCGTCATCACTGTTTGTACGGTGTGATGAGCTCATTAAGGGGGCGCGCCTCTCGGCAGGGGATTCGCTACTGGTGGCGGCATCGTTCCTGCCCGGTCAACGTGATACTGTGCGGCACATTGTCCCGATTGCAATTGATTGGAATCAGCATGTACCGGTCACCATCGAGTTCCGTGGCATTGGCGTCATGCCGGATATAGATGTTCGGGATATCGATTTTGACTCTGTGGTGGTGAATACCACGCGTGACAGTCTGGCCGATCTCGTATGGACGGGTGTTGACGGTGGAAATACTGAATTGCTCGTGTATTCTGTCACGATCGTCGGTCCCGATTCTTCGGCATTTAGAGTCCCTGCATCGCTCCGTGGCCTTGCTGGCACTACTCGGCCGTTGCCGTCTATTCTGCGCGATGCCGTGTCCTTTACACCTGGGCGTCTTGGACCGCATGAATGTCTGATCGACATTGAACATGACGCTGAGCGATTTGGTAATCGTGGTCATGTCATGTTCCGACTGCTTGGCGTCGGTGTTCCGCTTCCGGTGGCTCGTCCGGTTGTTGCGGTTCGCACCAAGCTGCGTGCCAATGCCTGCACAGACGAGCCTATCGTCATAACGATCAGAAATGATGGAACGGCCAGGGCGGTTATCGATTCCGTCTATCTCATCACTCGATCCTCTGCATCCACTTTCAACCGCACCGTTCGAGGCAGTGCCCAGCCCCTTGTCATTGAACCCGGGCAAAGTTGGTCAGAGACGGTTTCGACGCAGTGGGACACGCTCTCGCCATACACGGTTATGCTTGGCGTTGTCGATACCGCAGGGAATGTCTACACTGATACCGTCGAGGTTGTCGTCGAGTCTGGCGACGCGTCTGTTTCCGTGCAGATATCTGGAGCCCCGCTCTTGCCAGCCGGCCCGGCGTGGATCACCATGCAGGCGGAGCTGCTGGATGTGCAAAGTGTAGCAGTTCAGCCGACACTGCGCCTTGTAATAGATCGGGATCGCTTCGTTGTCGATGTTCTCGATTCGACCACTGTGAACCTTGAGCGAAATGGTGTCACTGGCAAGGTTGATGCTGAGATTACCCAGACGGAAGGGGCCATTTTGCTCCGGCTCCGAGATCAGGTTCCCGGACCGTGGAAGGTCACGAGTCGTGTTTACGGGACAATGATCTGGAAGGATCCCGATGCCAAGGAGTGCTACGCTGTTATTGATGGCACTCCATGTTACCGTCAGAGTGTTTCTCCAGCTCAGGAATTCCGTGTTGATCCATGTGGATCCCGACTCCGGATGGTTGAAGTTGGTACTCACGGGGGAGTATTCGTTGAACCTCTCGGACATCCTTTTACGTCAAACATCTCTGTCCGCATAACTACTTCTGCTGCTCTGCATGCACGTGTGTGGATTGAATCCCTGTCTGGACAACATTTTCCTCTGTCGGAACAATTGTCTTTGCAAAAGGGCAGTCAACATTGTAATTTCTCATGTTCTAATCTGGCATCTGGGCTCTACAGGCTCATTGTCGGTCATGAACATGGGGTCGAGGTCACGAACATCATCATCGTCAACTAGGGCAATCGAGTATGAGGCAATTTGGTTCCGCAGTCCTTGCAGTGTTCTTCCTTGCGACGTCTTCACTGCTAGCCCAGCAGGAAATTGGCGCTCGCGCAACGCCTCTGCAGCCGGCTCGTCGCGCTCCGCGTATCTACGTTGGACCGGTCTTCGGCTACAACAACTCTCTGCACTCATCAAGTTTCCAATCGGTCTCTGGTGATGTGCTTTGCCCGACATTCACCGGCGGCACGAAGAACGGCTACTATGCAGGAATTTCGTTTGAGTATCTGCTCGGCAAGCCCCGCGAATCAAAGTCTTCTATTATTGGCCGCGCCGTTTACAACACCTTCCCGGCCTTCTTCCAGCAGGGCGGCGATGTTCTCCCGTCGATCGACTCCGCAAATGGCAACGTTGTGTTTTCGGAAGTTGAGCACACGGCAGATATCGAGTATTCAACATTCGACATCGAGCTCATCTATAAGCTCAACCTTTTCAATTCGAATTTCGGCGTTGTTGTGGGACCGACGGTTGGCTTCGTTACTGGTGTGCAGCGTATTCAGCGAATGAACCTCATCTCGCCGACCAACGCCGTTTTCAAGGAAAAGCCCGGCACGAAGTATGAGAACTTCGGTCGTACTGCCATCACAGCCGAGGACGACATCCCGGGTCACTCGACAATGCGTCTTGCCATCAAGGCCGGAGTGCAGTACGAG
>JBJTEQ010000251.1:0-2385 GCA_046092945.1 Kapaibacterium sp. (SeqCode) | reverse complement strand
GCGATGTGCCTTCGGCGATGTGCAGCTTCGCTGCGATGTGCCTTCGGCGATGTGCCTTCGGCGCAGATAGTTTCAATTAGGTCTAGTTGTCCGCGGCGCAGCTGCACATCGTGGCGCAGCCACACATCGCGACGAAGTCGCCCATCGTGCGCAGCACCCATCGTGCGCAGCACCCCTCGCGCGAAGCGCCCTTAATGCCGAAAATGCCTCATGCCGGTGAACAACATGGCGAGCCCCTTTTCATTGGCGGCGGTGATGACGTCTTCATCGCGGATGGAGCCTCCGGGTTGGATGACGCAGGACGCGCCGGCTTCGGCGGCCTGAAGGAGTCCGTCAGCAAAGGGGAAGAAGGCGTCGGAGGCAACGGCACAGCCGCTAAGGTCGATGCCGGCATCCTGGGCCTTGCGGACGGCAATGCGGGCGGAGTCGATGCGCGACATCTGTCCGGCGCCGATGGCAAGAGAACGATCGTGTGTGGCGTACACGATAGCGTTGCTCTTGACGTGCTTGGCGATCTTCCATGCATACATCATGGCGCGATGCTCGTCGTCGGATGGTGTACGCGATGAAACTACGCGAAGGTGCTCTTCGTTGAACAGCGCGCCGTCGGCATCCTGCACAAGTAGTCCGGAGGCGACGCTGCGAACACTGGTCTTTGCGGCGACATCGTAGGCCGCGCGATCAACCACCATCAGGCGACGGTCTTTCTTCTTTTGTAATAATGCAAGCGCATCATCCGAGAATGACGGAGCGATGAGCACTTCGGCAAAGAGGCCGTGGACCTCTTCAGCAAAGGACATATCGATCGGACGATTGACGGCGATGATCCCTCCGAAGGGGCTGACGGTGTCGGTAGCGAAGGCCTTACGGTAGGCCTCGACGAGCGATGCATCAGAGCCGACGCCGCACGGGTTGTTGTGCTTGACGATCACCACTGTTGGCTCGTCGAACTCAGCGCACAGTCCCATTGCAGCATCAATGTCGAGGATATTGTTGTACGAGAGCTCCTTACCATGGAGCTGACGGAAGAGCGATGTAAACGATCCGTAGAGAACGGCACGCTGATGAGGGTTCTCCCCGTATCGAAGGGGCTGATCAATGCGCAGTGGCAGAGCCCCCTCCGTGAGAAACGTCGATGATTCGCGGGCGAAGTACTGCGAGATGCGCGCATCATACTGTGCCGTGTGCGAGAAGGCCTCCAGTGCAAGCTGTCGACGTAGATCATAGCTGATACCACCTGACTTCAGCTGTTCGATGACGGTGGGGTAGTGTGATGGATTCACCACGATTGCCACATGGGCGTGATTCTTCGCCGAGGCCCGCACCATGGCGGGTCCGCCAATGTCGATGTTCTCAATGATATCCGCATCGGTCGATGATGGATTGGCGACCGTCTGCTCGAACGGGTACAGGTTCACAACCACGATGTCGATATGCTCGATCCCGTGCTGGCGCATCTGCTCGACGTCGGCGGCGTTGTCCATTCTCCCCAGAATTCCCCCGTGGATCTTGGGGTGGAGCGTCTTGACGCGTCCG
The DNA here is from genome assembly GCA_046092945.1 of Kapaibacterium sp. (SeqCode). Lineage (GTDB taxonomy): Bacteria > Bacteroidota > Ignavibacteria > Kapaibacteriales > Kapaibacteriaceae > UBA10438. The sequence continues at coordinate 849 of JBJTEQ010000251.1, read as the reverse complement.
TCCATGATCTCAGGAAAACCCGTGACATCCGAGACGCTTACAACGGGGATGCCCGCATTCTTCAGCGCTGCTGCCGTGCCCCCTGTCGAGAGAAGGCTCACTCCCATGGCATGAAGCTCACGGGCAAAATCAACTATTCCGGTCTTTTCGGAAACTGAAAGCAGGGCGCGCATTGTTTGTTCTCCGGTTGGCATTCGATGCGGCGCAAAACTACGCCGCTATTTCCGACCGATGGGTCGGTCGTCGTAATTTCGCAACATATCAAGCAGCATTTTCCATCAAGGAGCAGACATGGCAACGACGTTAGACAAGTCGGTCATCACGTGTGACATGGAAGGGGTAATCGAGACCTTTTCTCCGGGTGCACAGGCGATGTTTGGATACTCTCATGACGAAACCGTCGGTAAGCTGCGCGTTAGCGCTTTCTCGCCGGGCGAAGTTGTTCTTCAGAATCTTCCGGGCTGGCTGGCAACTGCCGTCAAGGAGGGTGAGTGGACAGGTGAGACGAACTTCATCCGCAAGAGTGGCGAAAAGTTCGGCGCACGCATTCGCATTACGCCAACCTTCAAGGGCGGACAGCAGGTAGGCTTCTGCGGCGTGACCGAAGAACTCGACAAGCCGGTGAACATCCCGATCAAGTCGAGCACAAAATTCATCTCATGGCTGGTGATCACGCGCGCCCCATTCCTTTCAGCAGCGCTGACCCCATGCTTTATCGGCCTTGCCTATGCGGCCGGCATTGCCGAACCGCCGCAGACGATCAACTGGTTCCTTGCCAGCCTTACGATGCTCGGAGTGGCACTTCTGCACCTTGCCAGTAACGTCTTCAACGATTACTTCGATGTAAAG
>JBJTEQ010000250.1:0-42108 GCA_046092945.1 Kapaibacterium sp. (SeqCode) | reverse complement strand
TCTTCATCCCGAAATCTACGGCATGATCACAATTCAGGAACCTCTACCGTGATGGCCTGCTTGGATCCATCTGCGTCCTTCACAACGAACATCATCCCATCTCCGGGCTCCTTGGCCGAGATCACACGCTTAAGCTGCGCTGGAGAGGTTACTTCTTTGCCATCGGCCTTCATGATCACGGTTCCCTGACGCAGTCCGCGGCGGGCCATCTGCCCCATACGGTCGACCTTGGCCACATACACACCGGTCTTGACGTTGAACGTCGAACGCTGCTCCGAGGTGAGTACCGCAGCGGTAAAACCAAGCCCCTTAATGGTTACAGGTTCGGCATCGTCGGCAGATGATCCACCGTCTTGGTCGCGTTCAGACGCTGAGGCAACATCGACATTATCCGGAGCTTTGAGTTTCACGGTCTTGGCAATCTCGCGTCCATCGCGCCAGATCTTCAGGTTCACTTTATCACCGGCACGGCGCAGCACGATCTCGTTCTGCAGATCACTCGATGTCTTCACCGGTTTGCCATCTACGTCAAGAATCACGTCGCCAACTTCGAGTCCGGCAGTTTCTGCCGCGCCACCCTTGACAACGCGGTTCACGCTTACGCCGGCAACCTTGGAAAGACCAACAGCCTTGGCAGTGGCCTCGTCAACGCTGGTGATCTCAACGCCGATGTAGCCGCGCTCGATCTTGCCATCATCGATCAGGTCCAGCACAACGCTGCGGACCATATCGATTGGAATCGCAAAGCCATATCCCGCATTCACACCGGACTGCGACGCGATGGCGGTGTTGATGCCGACAAGACTTCCATTAAGATTGAAAAGTCCTCCACCGGAATTCCCCGGGTTGATAGCTGCATCCGTCTGGATAAAGTTCTCGGCAGCGTAACGATTGCGTTGACTGTTCATTTCGTTAGTGCCAACGATGCCGATCGAGCGACCCATGGCCGAAACAATCCCTGTTGTAACGGTGGACTTCAGTCCAAGGGGGCTTCCCACGGCCACAACCCATTCCCCGATGCGGATGTCTGATCGCTGCGCCAGATGGGCCGGTGAGAACCGTCCATCGATCTTCAGAACTGCCAGATCCGTAAGTGGGTCGCGTCCAACGAGCTTTGCCTTGAACTGCTTCTGATCGATCGTGGTAACGGTGATGCCCCCTTCCTTGGCACTTTCCACAACGTGGTTATTCGTCACAACATATCCGTCCGCAGTGATCACCACTCCGGAGCCACTGGCCTCGCCTTCGGGCATCTGCGGAGCTTCTTCTTCTTCATTCGGTGCGCCGAAATCTGGTCCAAAGAACCGGAAGAAATCCTGCGGCATGCCGCGCATCATGGACTTACGATCGGTCTTTACCGAAATGGACACCACAGACTGCGTTACCGCACCGGCAACGTTGGCAAACTGATCGTTGAGCAGCTTCACCGCCGGTGGAGCCGGGGCAGGGGGCGAGGTAGCTCCCAACTCAATGTCCTGAGCAAAGAGCTGCTCAATAGCATTGGCCGAGAAAGTGGTCATGAGAATAACGCCGGCGACTACGCCCACACCAATGAGGGCAATGGCCGTGCCGAGGGATCGACGTGACATAGTGTTCTCCATTCTAAATGTTCGGCCCAAATTGACGAAGGAAAATCGAGTGTATTGCGCCCTCAGGGGCGCTTCACAGTGAACCGTACGCTCCGGTCAAAGGTTTCCTCCATAAGTCCGGTACGCCGTTCGGCGCTCCAGAGCTCCACATCGGGTACCTCCGCAATCGCTTCCAAGCCTACATCGATCGACTTGTCGCTGATTGCAACCTCGAGTGAGTTCACTACCGATTGCTGACGTCGGTCAAGCCCCTCGGCGATCCGCAGGATGGACGATAGCACACTCACAAGATGCTGGTCCTCCGCTGAAAGTGCAGCATAGATAGGATGCTTGCGCTTAGGGTGACTCTTTCGATGATACCGGGCAATGGTGGATATCAGCACGGTTTCGTCGCTGGTAAACCCGGGCATCACACAGTTCCGGATAATGTACTCGCTGTGCTTGTGATGCTGGTCTGCGGCAATGTGATATCCCACATCATGCAGAAGGGCCGCAGCTTCGAGTAGTTCACGTTCGCGGTCCTCCATGCCGTGCAGCGGCATCAGATCATCGAAGAGTCGGACGCACAGGTGCTTAACATGTTCGGCGTGACGCATGTTGACGCGATACAACTCGCCGATGTGCTGCACACTCTGGTATCGCAGACGCGACAGGTGATGTGTGGTAGTGATATCAAGCGCCTTCTGCACCGTGTCGAACACGATACCTTCGCGCAGTGAGTATCCCGAGATCGTCAGTGAGCGGATGCCCAGCCCCCTGACAAGCTGCTCCACGATAAGCGCACCGGCCACGATAACGTCGGCGCGCTTGGCATCGATTCCATCAAGTGCCAAACGTTGCTGAAGCGACCGCTTCGAAACGATGAGATCAACTCCGGCGAGGATCTCTTCGCGCGTGAACACCTGACCGTTGAGCGACTCCGGCTGCTTTCGCCCCTGCGAGGCCAGGATAACTGCCGCCAGCGCCATCACGGTGCCCGAGCAGCCGACAGCCTCATCGAAACCATGGGCGATGTGCGACTGAAACGCCGGAAGCCATTCACCGCGGATCCACGCGCGGCATTCAGCGATCTGCTTATCAGTGATTGTTTCGTCCGGGAAGAACTTCTTCGTGAGCCGGATGTGGCCGAGCTTTGCTGAGTGAATATACACTGGCTCGACATCGTGTCCGGTGATGGTCTCTGTGGAGCCCCCTCCGATGTCGAACACCAGAACACTCTTGCCGGAGAAACTCAGTGCATTGCGCGCTCCGAGGAAGATGAGACGTCCCTCTTCAATGCCCGGTATCACATCGATATGAACGCCGGTCTCCTGAAGAACACGATCAACGAACACATCTTTGTTCAGCGCCTCGCGCACGGCGCTTGTAGCGATCGCCCGGACTGTAGCATTGTGCCGGCGGGCTTCGTCAACAAAGCGGATCATGGCCTGAACACCGCGATCCATTGCATCTGACGACAGCCGCTTCATGTCTCCGGCCGATGAGCCGAGGCGCACGGTGTCCTTCATGCGTCCATGAATCCGAAGCATACCCGCATCGGTAACGCTGGCAATGACCATGTGGAACGAGTTTGTTCCGACATCAATTGCTGCTATGAGCGAACTCTGTGTGCTGTCTTTCATGGGTGCGGTGTTCCTGATCAAAAATACCATCTGTATCTTCCGTGCATGCTTCAGCGGCCATTCATTATCGTCGGCTCGATCATCGTCCTGGTGATCTTCGTTGCTCCATTCGTGCTCGGAATCTTCCGCCGGTTCTCGGGCCGCGCCCCAAAGGACTGATACCATGTCCAAAGGTCAGCGGTTTGCCTTCCTCGATGCCGCCCGCGGCATTGCCGTGCTGTGGATGATTCAGGTGCATGTAACGAACGTCGTACTCGACCCTGCACTGCGGTCATCATGGTGGTTCACGATTCTGAATATTTCGAATGGATACGTAGCTCCAACGTTCATTTTTTGTGCGGGCTCTGGACTCTGGATTGCGCTATCGCGTCGCGGAGAGAATTACCTTGAGGCGAGCACAGAGCTCCGGGACTATCTCAAGCGACTCAGCTACGTGCTCTTCTGTGCGTACGTCATGCACACACCGGTGATGTCTCTCAGGCGGATGCTCGACGGCCCTGCGCAGGTGTGGACGTCGTGGCTTCAGCTGGATGTTCTTCATGTGATCGTCTATGCAAGTCTGGCTGCACTTGCTGTGTTTTTTGTTGTCCGCAATCTCCATCGCGCAACGATCGCCTACGGAGTGATTGCTGCAGTCATCATGGCCGTTTCGTGGAGTATCCCCCGCGATGGCATCAGCCAGTTTCCGCTGCTTCCTTGGAGTGGCTATCTCTTTGCCGGAGCAGCCATAACGGGCTGGTTCATGCGGAGCGAGAACAAAGAGCGTCTGGCCCGACTGTTCGTTATCGTTGGTTTGATTGGCCCTGTGGTTCTCTTCATCGGCAAGGGGCTTTCCATTGCCATGCCCTGGGATGCCATCTGGTGGCGCTCACCGGGTGGACTGCTGTTCCGTGTCTGTGCAACGCTGCTGCTGCTTGGATCGCTGTTTCACCTTGAGCAGCGCCTCACAACCACACGCGTTGGACGTCTGCTCGTGACGCTTGGGAATGAGTCGCTGTTCATGTACATCAGCCATCTGCTGCTTGTGTACGGATCACTCGTTCCGTGGCTTGACCAACTTATTGGGACGCATTACGTCGGGCCATCCGCAACGTTTCTGATGTGGATCGCCGTCAGCGTGATCTTCACTGCCCTGATGTTCGCCTGGCGGTGGGTCAAACAGGAACGGCCGGATAGCGCTTCATGGGTCCTGCGTCTGCAGGTCGGCGGGATCATCGCAGCCTTTCTTTTGCTGCCTTAGCCCCCTATCAAGGAACAACTACCACCCCATAAACCGACAACGGCCAGCCTCTCGCGAGGCCGGCCGCAGCGGCGTTCTGTTCACGATCGGAATCAGCGAGTAACGGTAACGGGAAGCGTCATCGTACCGCGCTGACCGGAGATCGTCAGGAAGTAAAGACCGGAAGCAAGGTCGGCAGTGATGAGTCGGAACTCATACACGCCTGCCTGCTGCGCAGCGTTCGAAACAAACGATGCTGCAACGGAGCCCGTTGCATCGGTCAACCGGATGGTTACCACATCAGCGTTCGCTAGTTCGTAGCGTACCGTTGCAGCGTCCATCGTCGGGTTCGGGAACACAGTGCCGTTCATGCCAGCACGTGCTTGGTCATCTTCGCGCACGGACACTGGGTCCTTTGCACGATACTCGCGGTTCACTGGATCATACTCCGACCATGGAAGGTCCCAGCGCTGAAGTCCAAATGCACCGCGGAAGGCAACCCTTTCAAAGAAGCTATCAGCAGACTTGCCCGCAAAGGCCGCCGAAGTGGCCAAGGGGCTACCCATCTTGATAGCTGGGTTGAAGTCGACGTTCGTCGGGAAGGGACTCTCGAGCATTGCGACAGACGGCGAACTCTTGTCTACAACGTTACCATACTCGGCCTTACCAAGCCAGTTGGCATCAATGCCCGCAGGAGCCGTACCGCCAGAAAGTGTTAGCACAGCTCCCTTTACACCATACCATGAGTTGTTGCGGATCTCGATGGAGTCTCCGGCAGCAGCGATCATTGTTGGTACTTGCGCAAACTCAAATCCGCGTGGCCAGCCAACAAAGACGGAGTTGTGGATAGACTGACGGGAGTTGCGGCGGATCTGAGCAGCGGCACCAAAGCGAGTGCTGTACTGATTGGCTCCTGAGCCAGCTGTCCATGCCGTATCCTGCACTGGACCGATGGCAGTAACGTTGCTAAACGTTGCTGAGGTGAACGGCTGATTGTACGATGCCTGGGCATCATTATCTGACTCGAAGGCCTGCGATGTAGAAACGTCGGCCACAGTGCGGAAGCGCTGAACGAGACCAAACTGTACCTTGCCAGAGAAGCCGTTGTCAGTATCAAAGTCATCATCTAGAATGCCAGTTGAGATCAGGTGCTTCGAGTTGACCGAGCCGCCGAACCACTCGAAACCGTCGTCGTTTCCATACGACACCTGTACATACTCGATCGTTGTTCCACGGCCGACGCCTCCCATCGTAAGAGAGTTTAGCTCAGAGTTCGGCTGCGTAGCAATGCCGGCGAACTCGATGCGGACGTACTTCAGAATGCCGCTGTTGTCATCGTCGTCCGTTCCACCATACCAACCCTTACCACCCGTAGTCTGAGATGCAACGCCCCCTTCAAGCGCAGCCTGTCCGGCTGGCTGATTGATGCGCGCCTTACCACAGATCAGGATACCACCCCAGTCACCACGAGCACGCTGACCAGGTACTGCGCGTGACGTAAAGATGATCGGGTCCTGAGCCGTGCCTCCAGCAATGATCTTTCCACCGCGGTTGATCACAAGTGCCGAGTTGTTACCTACCTCGTCACCAACAACAATCGTACCCTTTTCAACTTCAAGAGTGGCACCATCGTTGACGTAGACATAGCCCTTTAGACCGTAGATCTTGGTGTTGACAAGCCTCACTCGACCGGTGATTTCGCCTTCGAGAACCGAGTCTACCTTGATCGGCGCAGGAGCGACAACTTCGAACGGCTGGTCGTTGATATCAAACTTCGTTGTATCGCTCAAAAGTGTCATCTTGACGTAACCGGTCTTTGTCTGGTCTTCCGGACGGAAGACAATACCACCGGCAAATACGCCTCTGCGAGTTGCACTATCCAGTACATTCGTCAGGCTGGCAATGGTCTTCCATGGACCATCTGTGCTCTTCCCATACTCAAAGCGCCAGCGACGGCGGAATGTGTTCGTTGTATCCCAGCGCACGTCTACAGATTGCCCAACGCGGAAAACTTTGTTGTTTCCACCTGGTTCAATCAGACGAACCGTTGGTTCAACTACAACAGGCGCTTCGATGGCGAACGGGAAGTCCGAAACATCAAACACGGATGGATCACTAACAAGGGTCATGCGAATGTACCCGCTTGCTGTAACGATGTTCGGAGTCGTGAATCCGTCCTTGAGAACGCCACGCGTAGCACCGGCATCTGTTACGCTTTCGGCTCCTGCGATCGGCTGCCATGGACCGTTTGCAGAAGTACCGAACTCAAAGCGGAACACATTACCAGCAGCTCCCGAGGTGTCCCACGTGATGCTGATCTTCTGTGCTTGCTGGTACTTCTCGCCTGCTGCCGTTCCTGGAGCGGTCAAACGAACAAGTGGTTGTGCACGATACTCACGATTGACAGGATCGTATTCTGCCCAGCCGTCGTCCCAACGTGCTCCTGTTGCATCAAATGCACCACGGTAGGAAACACGCTGGAAGTAAGGGTCATTGATTGCAACTAGTGCTGACCCATTGTCGAAGCTGCCGGTTGTCAGATACGAAGCAACGGCCTGTGGGCGTGGATCGAATGAGTTGTCGTTCGGCCACGCATTCACAATGAATGCGTTGTTCGGGTTACCACGATCTACCTCGTTTGAAAAACCCTGCTTCGATAACCAGTTTGCGTCCATGCCTGCGGGTGGAGTACCACCAGCCAGGGTTAATACAGCCCCCTTCACACCAAACCAGCTGTTGTTGCGAACCATCAGCGAGTCTCCATTGGCCGCCACCATAGTAGGAGCCTGAGCAATTTCAAAACCGCGCGGCCAACCCACGAAGACCGAATTGAAGATACTCGCACGGGCATTGCGGCGAATCTGTCCGGCAGCACCATAGCGAGTGCTGTATTGGTTCACACCGCTACCTGCGGTCCATGATGTGTCTTGAAGCGGGCCGATCACTGTGACATTCGAAAAGACTGCACGAGTGAATGGATTGTTGAAGGAACTTGTCGCATCATTATCGATCTCGAATGCCTGTGATGTAGATACGTCGGCAACTGTACGGAAGCGCTTGATGAGACCGAATTGAACGCGGCCGGAAAAACCGTTGTCACAGTCAAAGTCATCATCAAGTGTACCATAGGCAATCAGATATTTGCCATTCACCGTTCCACCGAACCACTCGAAGGCATCATCATTACCATGGGAGCATTGCACATATTCGATTGTTGTACCGCGCCCTACGCCACCCATTGTGAGTGAGTTCAGCTCGGAGTTAGGCTGAGTTGCAATACCAGCAAACTCAATACGGACGTAGCGCAGAATGCCGCTGTTATCATCGTCCTCAGTTCCGCCGTACCATCCCTTGCCACCTGCCGCCTGATCGGCAACGCCGCCTTCAAGAGCAGCCTGACCAGCTGGTTGATTAACACGTGCCTTGCCACAGATCAGGATACCACCCCAGTCACCACGGGCACGTTGACCCGGAGCGGCACGTGAAGTAAACACGATCGGCTTCTGACGGGTACCATCGGCGATAAGCTTACCACCACGATTGATAACAATAGCGGAGTTTGCACCCGGGATATCTCCGACAATGATTGTGCCCGGTTCGACAGTGAGTGTTACCCCGTTGTTCACGTACACATAGCCGCTCAGACCATAGACTTTCGTTGAGCGAAGTGTGATCGAGCGTGTGATCTCACCGCTCAAAACAGAGTCGGGCTGAACAACACGCGGCTCTTCGATCGTGAACGGGTTGTCGGTAATATCAAAGACGCCATTACTGTCGGCAATGAGCTCCATACGGAGATAACCTGATGTCGTCGCCACATTGGGTACACGCCATCCGCCGCCGGTCGGAACCGACTGACCACGAGTAGCACCGGAGTCAAGAACATTCGAAACCCCAGTCAGAGTGGTCCATGGTCCAGCCGGAGTTGTGCCAAACTTGAAACGCCACCGTGAGCGAAAGGTACCAGCGGTATCCCAGCGGAGCTCCTGCGTGGTGCCTGGACGAAAGATCTCACCACCATTTGGGTAGCGGATCGTACACGACGACGGGTTCTGAGCCAACGCACTGCCAACGAGGCATAGTGCAGCGACAAAAAGTGAAACAAGCAGACGCATGGAGAACTCCAATTGATTATTGATCGAGATTACATTCGATAGCCGAGACCCAGGCTAATGCCCATGCCACGGATGTTGGATTGAATGAGAGCACCATTTTGCTCCCATTTGAGCGGCTGATTCAGCAGATCGCGGATACTCAACTTGAGTTCGAGAGCATTGCCGATCGGTTGGATTACAGAGAAATCGACGACATGACGTGGCAGTTCATACACGTGGGGGTCACCCTGGAACACACCGACGAGATTTACCTGGATGATGCGGCGGCCATACGTGTTGTAGGCAAGCGTAACGGCCGTGCGTGTTGATGGGTTGAAGTACGACAGCGTGGTGTTTATGGTGTAGGGGCTCTGTCCCCACATAGAGCGCTCATCATCTACACCAGCCTGCTGAACAACGATTCGTGAGTCAATAAAGGCCGCATTCAGCGAGAACATGAAGTCACGCATCGAAGAGCCGATGAAGCCGAGAGACTTCCGTAGCTCAATCTCCACTCCTAGGTTGTTTGCGGGACCACTTGCATTTGCGTACGAACGAACAAGTTCTGACTGCTGAGGAAACAGTGTCTCTTCGATTGCATTATCAAATCGCTTGTAAAAGAAACTTGCTGAGAGAACTTCGCCGGATGACGGGAAATACTCAACACGGAGATCATAGTTCTTAATGAGAGCGCGCACCAGATTCGGGTTGCCGGATACAGTAGCCTGCATACCAAAATCATAGAACTGGAAGGGGGCGAACTCGCGAAGCGATGGCCGCGCAAGCGTCTGCGACGCCGATGTACGGATGTTGAGATTGTCAAGGGGACGGAGAATGAGATTGAATGCCGGCAGGATATCAACCAGATCACGATAGACATTGACACGATCATCCGTGACCGTAAATGAGTTAAGCAGCTGTATGTTCTTCTCGACCCGCGCACCGGTGACAAGTCGACCATCAAGACCTGCAATCTCAAATGGAAGGTCAACCATCAGATAACCTGCAACGAGATTTTCCAAAGCGTCGTACTGATCACTGAGCTTCGAATCCTCCGAATAGCTCAGCCGCTGCCTTTCAACGCTGAAGTTGCTGTCGGCAAAGAACTTGCCGAGATCGGGATACTTCTCCGCATCAGTAATGGTGAGATTGCCGGAGATGTCGTTCTCAGCCCCCTGAACGATCGTCAGTGAGCGCGCATTGAAGGTCCGCGAACGGTTCTCAAACAGACTACCAAACTTTACCTTGATAGAGGTTGTAACGGGTACAGTAACGTTCACCGAGCCGCTAATGGCATGATCGTCGAGTTCTGAGAAGAACCGACCGGCTCGCGACCCAGCGCCTTGGGGAGACAGATCAAATGCTGCCGTGTATGGCTGGTTCGGATCGAATGCATCTCGAAGAAACTGCAGACGTCGGAAATCGGGCTCCGATCGTGTAGAGTTCGAATATCCGAGCTTCCAGTCCACCAGCGAGTTGCCAAGCGCACTTAGATTGTGCTCGCCTGTGAGTGCACCGGAATACAGTTGCTTTTCTACGTACTGGAAGGAGAAGAGTCTCTGAGCCTGCGACTGAGCAAAGTTGGTGCCGCTGAGCGCTACATTTTCGAAGTCGGCTGAACGATTGTAGGCATTCTTGAAGCTTATACGTCCGCCACTGCCCACGCGATAGGCAATGTTGAACAGTCCACCCCAGGAGACCGATCGGGTTGACTGAACGCCATCGAACTTGAAAAGGAAGTCCTCAGGATTCGACAGAACTCCAGCGCGCGTTATCACGTTGTTCTGCCACGACGTTCCATAATTCGCCGAGGCGACGAAACCGACTTCCTGCGCGTCGTCGATGGGAATGATGTTCGTGTACGTTAGTGAGAGCCCACCGTTAGGTGTAGCCGTGGATGCTGTACTGGCCCAGTTAACGTTATTGAAGTCCTTCCCGAATCCGTCCATCTTCGCTATCGCATCAGCGTTGCCTGAACGAACATCTCGCAAGAGCTGATTCATTTCCAGTCGGTTTTGTGGAAAGCCCACCGGGATGGAGCGTCCAGTTGCACCCATCGCAAAGTTGTCTCCGGCTACATTACCAGTCTGGAAGAACGCATTGTCTTTGAACGTCACAAAGTCATTGAACCCCTGTGATGCGGATACCTTCAGTCCAGTACTTGATGGAAAGTCGACAGTGTTCAACTGGACAAGTCCACCGGCAAAGTTGCCCGGCAGGTCGGGCGTGAAGGACTTCACGACATTGGCATTCTCCAGCAGTTCCGTCGGGAACATGTCGAAGGCAAATGCCTTACGATCTGGTTCGGTAGAGGTCAGTGCAGCACCGTTCAGAGTTGTGTTGCTATATCGATCGCTCACACCACGCACATAGACATACTTACCATCGAGAAGAGTCACTCCGGACACCCGCTTCAGTGCCTGTCCAGCATCGCTGTCCGGTAGCTTCGACATCTCTTCGCGACCAACGCCATCGCTCACCTGTGCTGCGTTCTTGCGTTGCAGCAGAAGTGCGGCGGCATTGTCATTGATCCGCGTTGCTGAGATCACGATCTCCTTGCCGGACTGCACCGTCGGCTGCAGGAGAATGTCGAGTGTTGTGATACCATCGGGAGTGACCTGCACGCCTTCGACGATTTTCGCGTCATACCCGACGTATGTGACCTTGAGGGAGTAAGTCCCCGCATCAAGCTTCTTGATGCGGTAAGCCCCTTTCGTATCCGTGTAGGAGCCACGTTTCGCATTGACAACAGCCACGGTTGCCTGACGAAGGACTTCGCCAGTTGTGGCATCGCTAACTTTGCCTTCGATGACCCCATTCTGGGCCATTACGGCGGAGAACGAGGTGGCCATAAGGATGGCCAGCAGAAGAGTTTTCATAGAAAGAATCGACCTCATGAACGAGAACAGAACGAACGTCCGCGAAACTATCGGCACCCTGTTAGGTGGGTGTTACGCCAGTGTTACCAGTCCGTTACATTGGATTCTGCGCCCCGTTTTGGTAGTTGCGCTGTGCGGCGTGCTATTCGGAACTACTTCGGCGCAAGTGCAGCGCGTGATGGTTGCCAGCGTCAAGTATGACACCACCGACTCTTCTCTGCAGCCGCCGATGCTGTTCGCCGGCCTGTCCCTTGCCTTTGAACTCTCAAAGCAGTACTCCGTCATCCCCATGGACGTCCGTGACGCCATGGCATCCCGCATCCGCGACTCGGCAACCTACCAGCGCGTTGCCGACTCACTCAAGGCAGAGCTCATCGCGTTCTGCTCGGTGGCCCGAGTTGGAAATCTTGTGCGATCGGAGATCGTGATCGCAGGGGGCGAGGGGTTCACGTTCACGACAAGCGGGGTTGGGTATGGTGTAACGTACCTCAAGTCCGACTCTACCGGCGGCATGCTGTATGACCCTGCAATTTTGAGTTCGATGCAGCGGGCACTCTGCACGGCATTGCGCGACTCAAATCTGTATGCCGCGGCTGACGAGGGTGTGCGCGCACGACCAACATCGCTCCTGTCGATGGGCGGAATCTACTTTGCACCGCCCCCTGACAACTATGTGACGTGGTCGACGTTCAAGGAGAAGATCGCCGCTTCGTTTGATATCATGCAGACGTGTATTGCTGCGCTCCGCTACCGCGATAACTACACGATCATCGATGATGTCTCGCGGGATTCGATGTATGTGAAAGACGGCCTCTACTTTGTGGAGAACTACAACAGCGTAACTCTCCACGAGTTGAAGATCCTTAGGGCTTTCGATATTTCACACATCCTGACCGGCCGTTACGAACGTATTGCTGATGGCGCACGGCTAACGTTGTTTCTACAGTCAATCGAGGCAAACGGATCGTTAAAGACCATGAAGTCCGGCTCGGCTGTTGTGCCTGTGGACTCGAAGCTTGCCCTTCAGGATGGCGTTCGGGCGTGTCTGCGTGAGATCTTCGGAACGATCACCGAACAATCGGTACCGTCGAAGTAAACGCTCCGCGGGAGTTCGACTGGATCACTACGCTGTATGATCCAGCTGCAAGATTTGCGATATCGAACTGGTGCGTGGAAAGCCCCTTGCCAACATGCACGCGCATGAATGATGCCACGACCTGACCCAGTGCATCGACTACGCGAATGTCCATGACGTCATCATTCTCCGCTTCGACGCGGATCGGCAGCGTGTACGATGTGATGGGAAGGGGCGGCTGGATGGCAAATCTGGACTTCGCCATAAGGTCGATCAGGAAGCGCGGACCGCATGCATCTACGATCACGAAGCCATCATCATGGTCCATTACGGTTTGCTCAGCAGCCCACGCCTTCATGTCGGTTAACAGCAATGGCGTGCTGTCGGGAATCGCCGAGTGAGCACGGCAGCGCAGGATGACGAGGGAACCAGTACCGCCGAAAGACGCGCCAGCGCGGTACGAATGAAAACGCACAGCGCCGGGCTGCAGATCAGCAGTGGTCGAGACGTCAAGCGCGGATCCCGTCATGACCGAATCAATTGTCAAATTGACCGGCGTGTAGCGAAGCGTCCACGCAAGACTATCCAGCATCGCGTCACGAACATTCGCATCGAGATACACGGGAATGTCGAGCGTATCCTCCGGACCCACCGTGTATTCGTTTACACGAAGGGGGATGCGGTACGTGATCGGTACCTTCGGATCGCGTCCCTGACCCGTGATCACCGATGTTGTGGTGTCGGCACAGCCGGCATTCGTCTCCACGACCAGCCGTGTGGAGCTCCGTCCAGCTGCAGTCGGAACACACTCAAAGTCGGCAATGATGCTTCCCGAGGGGGCTATTCGCTGCCCATTGAGCGGCGTCGTCAGCGTCCACTCCGGCAGCGGAGGTTCGATACGTGCGCGGATAATCGACATCGTATCAGATGACGGGTTCTCGATCGTGACCGACCCAACGGCGCGTCCACCGACAGTGACTACTCCAACATCAAGCGGGTCTGGAGTAAGGAGCGGAGCTGCCGGACCAAGGACAAGCATATTGACGAAGACCGTATCCTTCTGTCGGCAAACAACTTCTTCGATGAAGATCCTTCCGGCAACTCTCGTATTCGGCGGGAAGTCACCGGGCTGAATCTGAACATCAACGCTGTCTGACTGACCGGACCGAAGTGACACGGACGTCCGGGAGATCTTCGCGTTCTTCAGCTCCGGACTCGCCGTAATCTGCACAGAGTGCCGCATGTCACCAGTATTGACAAGACGCACAGTGAATGAGCGTTCAGGTTCGCAGATATAGGCGTTACCGAGATCAACAGTTGACGGATCAGCAGCAACGGTTGAGAGCAGGTACGCCCCCTTCACCGGAATGGCAACGTTGACGCCTGGCACATTTGTCTGTATGTCGATGGTGTCGACATATACCCCCGGCTGCGGCGGATCGAAGAGTACGGAAATGGTTCGTACTTCAGATGGATTCACAACAAGTGGAAAGCCCGGACCAGTGATGAAAAATGGTCCATTGCTACTCCTGCGTCGCGCACTTAGCACAGTTACCGGCACACTTCCCTTGGCAAACACAGAGATCTTCTGCACATCAGCGCGTTTCGTGCACTGATACTCCCAACCAAGCGTGTCGGGCGTTATCTGCACCTCGTTGCTGATCACCGAGAACCGAATGTCGGATGATGTTCGTGTAGTACATGACGTTGCACCGACAACCTCGATCACTCCCCGGTACTCCGACGGAAGCGGCGAACTGTAGGTAAAGTTGACCACGATACTATCATTGCGCGTCAGCAAGCGTGGCACCGTCGGCAGAATGAAATTCAGCAGCGACGGAAGGGGCGCAACACGTATCTCTGTGATCTGTACGCTGTCTCCCTGTGCCAGTGTGATCACGGCACGTCCGCGCAGTGTTTCGTTGGGCTTGCCTGAATCGGCTATGACCGGAGGACGGATGACGATCTCCGGCTGTTCAACGATGCCTGTAACAATCACCGGTATCACCGTATCACAAGGTGTTACGCTCACGAACACTGTGTCGGTAAATGACCCGCTCGTTGTTGGTGCACAGACAACGACAACCTGTTTGGTCTGCCCACCAATGACGTCCGACTTGGTGGTCGGCCGCACCGTTACGTTTTTGGAGGTAACCGAAGCCGAGATGGTAGCTTGTACGTAACCAACATTCGTGACGTTGATGGTGCGCTCGACAACCGATCCGAGACAAAGAGACCCAACATTGATGATCTTCTTGTCAACTGTCAACCGAGGTCTATCAGACCATGCTTGCAGGTTTACGTACCACGGCGACTTCACACCTCTCTTACGCGTAAGATCGTTGCTGATGATCTCAAGCGTGGTGTTGTCTCGCCCCTTATCAGGTATGTAAGCAATGAGCAGCGTGTCGCTTTCACCTATGGATATTCTCCACGGCGTACCCTTGCGTCCGCTGGTAAAGCCGACAATAGTGAAAGCAGAAGACGCGGTGTTATCGATCCGGAGCGAGGAGATCTCCAGCAAGGCATTCCCGGTGTTGGACATCGGGATCCGCAGAGTGTCGCTCTTCTTACATGCTGCTGAAACAAATGTCCCGGTTACCGTGGTGATGATCGGAGACAGTCCATAGATACGCACCGTAATGAAGGTGTCTCGTGGACATGGTCCGAGCCGAACACGGAATCGCGTCTGCGTCCACCCGGTATCTTTTGGCACACAGCTGATATAGGTAAGGGTAACGTCCGAGCGCACGATCTCGGGATAACGTGCTGCGGCCATTGAGACAGTAGAATCACCACTGGCATAGGAGATCGAGACGATCGACTCCAGGAGTGTTGACGAAGAAGAGCGCCATGTAAGCGTCTTGTTAAGGGGCTGCCCAACCGGCCCGGTGAACGTTAGGATCGTATCACTTGGATTGGCCGTTGGTGCCGCAGGGGACCCATCGAGTTGAACGTACAGCGTCGTGTCGGGCTGCTGAAACGTCACGGCAAGGGTAGCAGTGTGAGCACCGCGTGTTGTTGGTCGGTATGTAACGATGAGGTCCTGAAAAGCACAGGAGCCGATTGATGTCGGAATTGGACCATTAGCGATGCTGAACATCGTCGCATCCGGACCGATAATACTGGCTGATATCGGAGAACTAAACCAATTGACATTGCGCACGCGAACCGTATCGCGTCCTGTTGAGTCTGGACAGACAAAGCTGAATCGGAAAGTCGAGTCCGACTGAGTTCTCAGCGCCGGAGCTGTCCGGAAGATACCCTCACCAACAACCCATCCGTTGTTGCCATCAAGAAAGAAGATGTCGTCCGTATCAGCCCCGTCAAGACCGCACGACCTCTTCGTCCAGGTCTGGCCAGCATCAGACGTATAGTACACCGCTTCATTCGCACCTGAGGCCCAACCTCGTTGCGTGTCATGAAGAAACGTTCCATACATCGGTTCACCTGTAACATAGTCGCGCCAGGTTTGCCCCCTGTTCGGACTGAATCTCATTCCCGGACTCTCTGCAAAACCGGAGGCGCACCGCTGCTGTGCGTTTGGGATCAGCACAGCCTGACCCACCATAGCGAGTTCTTCGTGCCATGGTGAATTGAGTCCGGTATTCGCGTGAACGGCCCACGTCAGGCCATCATCACCAGATCTCCACAACGTTCCACTCCCGATGGCAAACACTTCACCTGGTGCCATGTCAGATGCCCAGTATGGATCTGACATAACCGACCGTTTAACTGTGGTATCCGTTACAGTCGTGAATGTTGTACCACCATCATCAGTGCGAAGAAACGTCGAGAACCCGCAGCCCCCTCCAGTAAACCAGCCCTCTGTTGCTGAGCGAAACCATCCACCCCACATCGAGGGTGAACCCGCCGGCTTAATGCTTCTCCAGGTAGCACCGCCATCCGTGGATTTGAACATCCCGCATGGACCGGAGCAGTACCCCACGTTCGCATCAAGAAACTGGATGTATTCAAGGTGACAGCCACCACCACCGGTTACCGTTGTTCCCTGCCATGTGTTGCCGCCATCGGTTGTGCGGACAACGTATCCGCGATACTGATCGCACGCCCATCCCAAACTGGGGTTCGACGGCAGGAAGTAGATATCGAGGTAGTAGCCCGTGTTGTAGGGGCTTGGGAGGGCAACTTTCTTCCATCGCTGCGCAGTCTGAGCACTCAGCGAAAAGACGCCGATGACAATTAGCAGGATGGTAACCAGATGTCTCATGGGCACATCGCCGGAAACATACCAAAACGCTTGTGTTTTCCGTGAGAAAAACGTGGGTTTCAGCGGCGGAATGTGTCTTCGCGCGCAGGACTCGTTGAGACCCAGCTTACCGGTATTCCCAGCATTGCTTCGATAGCCGATACGTAGGCTTGGGCAGCTGCAGGGAGTCCGGCAAATGTTCGAACACCTTCGAGGGACGTCTTCCACCCTGCAAATGTCTCGTACGTGCAGGTAACACGAGAGAGTGTTGCGACATCAGCTGGGAACGACTTCACTGGCTTACCGTCAACCTCATACCCCGTACATACCTGGATCTCGTCCAGAACACCGAGAACATCAAGCTTCGTTAGCGCTATCTCCGAAATGCCGTTCACCATTGCCGAGTACTTCAGTGCTGGAATATCCAGCCAGCCGCACCGGCGGCTGCGTCCGGTTGTTGCGCCGAATTCATGCCCCTCACTGCGAAGTAGTTCACCCGTCTCATTGAGTAGTTCCGTAGGGAAAGGTCCGTTACCTACACGCGTGCTGTAGGCCTTCACAACGCCGATCACCGAACCGATACATGTTGGCGGAATGCCAAGACCCGTGCATGCCCCGCCAGACGTAGGATTGGAGCTCGTCACAAACGGATACGTCCCATGATCGAGGTCCAGCAAAGCCCCTTGCGCTCCTTCGGCAAGGATATTCTTCCCTGAAGTGATCGCTGTATTCAGGAGAACCGTTGTGTCAGTGATATACGGGTCGATGACGGTATCGAACTCGACGTATTCTTCGATCATTGACTCGACGTCAAGGGGCTCAGCACCGTAGAGCGACTGCAGGATGCGGTTCTTCTCGTCGAGGTTCAGGCGGATCTTCTCACGCAGCAGATCACGGTCGAGCAGGTCTACGATGCGGATACCGGTGCGAAGTGCCTTATCGTAATACGCAGGACCAATTCCTCTGCCGGTGGTCCCGATAGAGCCAGCCCCTTTCTCACGGGCCGCATCCATCATCTTGTGATACGGCATGATAAGGTGAGCTTTATGCGAGATATGCAGACGTCCGGCTACATCGATGCCCATGGACTCGAGCATACTGATCTCGTCCATCAACGCAACGGGGTCAATGACCACGCCGTTACCAATAACGCAGGTTGTCTGCGGATGCAGGATGCCCGAAGGGATCAGGTGAAGAACGAACTTCTTCCCATCGAACACGATGGTATGCCCGGCATTAGCACCGCCCTGATAGCGAGCAACAACGTCTGCCTGCTCAGAAAGCAGGTCAACGATCTTTCCCTTGCCTTCGTCGCCCCACTGCGCCCCAACAATAATGGATACGCTCATGTAGGGGGCCTATCAGGCTTCGGTGTGAACGACGGTGCCGACGTTCTTGTGCTTAACGCGCTCGGTATACCAGATCAGGAATGACGAGGCAACATAGATCGAAGAGTACGTACCGACAACGATCCCGATGAACATCGTGAAGGCAAAGCCTTCGAGCACATCACCGCCGAGGAACACCATCACCAGAAGAGCTGCAAGCACCGAGATACCGGTGATGAGTGTACGGCTGAGTGTTTCGTTGAGCGAGTGATTTACGAGTTCGGCAAGGGGCATTCCACGGTGCTTCTCGCGGTTCTCGCGAATACGATCGAACACCACCACTTTGTCGTTGATCGAATAACCAAGGATCGTGAGGTACGCAGCAAGTGAGTTGATCGAGAGCTCGAGATTCAAGATGCCGAGCTTGTTGATCAGAACCGAGATCACAAATGCCATCGTAACGTCATGGGCAAGTGCAACGATGGCCGAAACACCATACATGAATTCAAAGCGGAATGCCACGTAGAGAAGGATGATGACCGTAGCGATGATAAGCGATACGATAGCATCAGTTGCCAGCTCCGCGGAAACCTTGGCACCCACGTTATCAGCACCGAGAAGGATTACTGCCTTCTCGCCATTCTTTGAGAAAGCCGTGTTGAGCTTCTGGACGAGGTCAGCCGAGACCTTCGATGCTTCATCCTTGAAGTCATTGATGCGGATAAGGAAGTCTCCATCCTTACCGAACGACTTGATCTCAGCACTGGTATAGCCGGCCGTGGCGAGTGCGCCGCGCACTTGCTCGGCCGTCGTGGCTGTGTTGGCAAACGACACCGTCGTCTGTGTACCGCCCGTAAAGTCGATGCCCGGCTCGATCAGCTTCGGGAGGCCGAGACCGAGCTGTGGCAGCAGAACAACCACAAGGCCAATGATGCTGGCCATGATGGACAACCGCAGAAAGAAGTTGCGGTTGGTGACAAAGTCAATGTTGGTCTTTTTAATCAGATCCATGTTAGGCCGTCCTCTTCTGTCCAATGTTCAGGGTCGTGGCGCCACCGGCAATCAGCAGCTGGAACATGGCGCGCGTAACAACAACGGCCGTGAACAGTGTGATGATCGCACCCACGAGAAGCGTAATGGCGAATCCCTTGATCGGTCCGGAGCCCCAGACCATCAGCGGAATAGCGCCGGCGATGTTGGTAAGGTTCGAGTCAAGAATGGCGCTCCAGGCGCGACTAAAGCCCAGTTCCACAGCACTCTTCAGGGACTTGCCGGCGTAGAGTTCTTCGCGTATACGTTCGAAGATCAGGATGTTAGCATCCACCGCCATGGCCGTCGAAAGGATAAGACCGGCAATACCGGGAAGCGTCATGGTGCCGCCGAAGGCCGCCAGACCGGCAACCGTCAGCAGGATGTTCATCAGGAGTGCAACGTCGGCAATTGCACCGCCAATGGCGTAGTAGGCCATCATGAACAGGATGATAAGTGCAAAAGAAATGCCGGTACTGGTAAGTCCGCGGCGGATCGAGTCTTCACCGAGCGACGGACCAACAACGCGCTCTTCGATGATCTTGACCGGAGCCTTCAGAGCACCTGCCTTGAGAACAACGGCCAGACGCATAGCGTCTTCCGGCTTAAACGAGCCCGTGATCTGCGAAGATCCGTTCGGGATCTTGTTCTGCACCGTCGGGGCTGACCATACGCGGTCGTCAAGAACAACGGCGATACGCTTGCCGATGTTTGCACCGGTCACGCGACCCCATTCTTCAGCGCCTTCGGCGTTCATGTTCATCAGTACGATCGGCTGATTTGAGTTGTCGAAGCTCGGGTAGGCGTCTTCGATCACGTCGCCCATCAGATCTGCATCGCGGGCCACACCATAGATGTCGTAGGCTTCCGGCTGAACACCTGGCTTGCTGGCTTGACCATTTGCGGAGACGAGAATGTCAACGTCACCTGGCATAGCGGCACGAACCTGGGGAATGCTCAGGATCTTCAGGAACTCCTGAAGCTTTTCGGCTGCAATGCGAAAGCTGAAGATGCCCGCTTCCGGGAGCTGCTCAGGAGTAATTCCGTTGATCTTCAGGCCAACCATGTCGAAAGACTGCGGAGCTGATTGTTCGTTGGCAGCAACAGCACCGAAGATCATGTAGCTGAATGGAAATTCTGACTTGATCCGGCGGGCCTTCTCGTCATCACTAAGCCCCTTGTATGGATCCTTCGGACCCTTCGAGGTGTCTGCAGCCACTTTAGCTGTGTCTGTCTTTTTCGTGGTGTCTGCGGCAACGGCCGTCTTTGCGGAGTCTCCTACTGCTGTATCGACGGCAGCTGGTGCAACAACACCGGACTTGTAATTGCGATATGCTTGGTCGATGGCATAGAATGCCTTCACCAGGTTGCGGTCCGTCATTACGCGCTTGAATTCCAGACGAGCCGTCTGCTGGAGGAGTTCGCGCATCTGGAGCGTATCCTTTTCATCCGGAAGCTCGATCACGAGGCGGCGAGCGCCCTGCTTCTGGATGCTGACTTCCGACACACCGTATTTGTTGATACGCTGTGAAAGCACTTCCATAGCCTGGTCAACCGAGCCGTTCGCATCGCGACGCAGCTTATCCTCAACAGCCTGCTCCGTGAGCTCGGAAGCCGGGAAGTAGTTGATGAGCTTCTTGCCACGAGCGCGGAACTTTTCGAGGAACACCGTCAGGACATCCAGATCGCTGTTGTCCGTTGCCTTGCGTGTTTCTTCGATGATGGCACGGAAGTCGTCGTCCACCGCCGAAGCATCCGCAGATGATTCGATCAGCTTCAGAACGTCCACTTCCAGCGTGAGATACGCACCACCACGAAGGTCAAGACCCAGCTTCAGGCGTCCGTTACGGGCGCTTTCAAAAGCTTCCTTGTTGTCGGCATCCCAACGGACAAGGGCTTCACGTCCCGCGCGGGATGAGTCGGCCTCGAGCTCGGCACGCTCCGACGAGAGCAGAGAATAATTGATCGTCGGCCACAGCAACAGGAATGCTGCTGCCAGCGGCAACACGATGAGCAACCATTTGCCCAGATTTTTCGAACTCAAGAGTCCTCCACGTCAAACGTTCGGCAACTATCGGCAAAGTCCGCCCACCCCCTCTCAGGGGGTCGGAAGAACGGCGAATATACGTAATGGTAGATTTGTAGCACCTATGGATCGACGTCAAACCGAATCGCCCGGCATCGACTGGGCCCGATACCCGATACCGCGCGTGCGGCATCATGCCAATCCCCAGCTCTACATGCCGGCCTCCCAGCAGCATGTTATCGCCTCCTGGTACCCACCCACAAGGGAGAAGGCGCAATGGGACGAATGGTTCACCAATGGGGCCCCGGCAAACGTGCTGGACCTCGGATGCGGGCGTGGTGCGTTCCTTCTGCACCACGCTTTAACGTTCCCGCAGCTCAACATTCTCGGAATCGAGGTACGCAGTGTGCTGGCCGACTATATCAACGAAGTGGCAAGGGGCGAGCAGCTCGGAAATGCCCACGCCGAATGGTATACGCTGGCAAATGGGTTGGACTGGATAGAGCCGGAATCGGTAGACTATGCCGTGTATCTCTTTCCCGATCCCTGGCCGAAGAAGCGCCACCATAAGCGTCGGGCCTTCACGGCAGACTTCCTCAGCGTTCTACACCGGGTGCTCAAGCCCGGCGGACGCCTCTGGCTGGCCACCGACCGGCCGGACGTGGACGTCTACCAGCGCGAAGTGATCGATGCCTCGCCCCTTTTCGAGCTTGGCCCGCTGGAAGATGACGCTACGTGGCCATTTGGATTTCGGACCGATCAGCAGCTCTTCTGCGATGCCAAGGGCATTCCCTACGTTCGCTACAGTGCTATTCGCCGACCCTGACAATGCTCGACCCTGACATTATCCTGATGGGCTACCAGCGGGGATTCTTCCCCATGGGAGAAGAGCGCGACGGCGATGTTTACTGGCATCGGCCGGAGCTTCGGGCAATTATACCTCTCGACGCGGTCCGGATACCGAAATCCGTCCGGAAAGAGCTGGAAAAGGGGCTCCTGCGCACCACCATCAACGAGGACTTTTCTACGGTTATATTACGGTGTTCCCAGCGCGACCAGACGTGGATCACCCAGGAGATCATCGACGCGTACACCGAACTGCACACAATGGGCTTTGCTCACAGTGTGGAAACGTGGATCGGCGATGAGCTTGTTGGAGGACTCTACGGCGTGGCGATCAACGCGGCGTTCTTTGGTGAGTCGATGTTCTCGCTCCGATCCAACGCTTCGAAAGTGGCCTTCGCACGGCTGGTGGATCACCTGATCGATACACACTTTGCACTGCTGGATACGCAGTACATCAATGATTTTACGGCTTCGCTCGGGGCAATTGAGATCCCTGATGTCGAATACATTGACAGACTCCAAGAGGCACTGGCTCGCACGAACGTTTCGTTTGCGTAATTGCCTGCTTGTGGGAGTATGCCTTGCGGTAAGTTCATGCAGCCTGCTGCCTCGATATAACCGACACGCCGAGCCGGCTCCCCCGCCTGCCCCGCCACCGAGCTGTTCGGCACTGCCGGCCCCATTGCGCGCCCTTGACATGTCTCGCCCAACGTCGCCGGGTTTCTCTGCGTGGTCGATGCAACGCGTTCAGGGTGCCAGCACACCGGCACAGGAGTACGCACTGCAGCCTCTTTCTGCAAAAACAGCCGTCGTCCTTCTCGGACAAACATCACGCGACGGACGACATGCAGGGTTCGACATCCTGGATGCTTCGCACGTCCGCAAGTCGCGCGCCTCTGACACCATCTCGACAGCACTGCCATTTCTGACGACAATCCAGCTGGATGGACGCATCATGGGTGATGCCTCGATTCACAAAGCAGATGCCTCCAGTTCCGACGTTCACATCGACTCCGCTACGCTTATCGATGAAGCGGTAGCTTGGGATGGGCATCCTGCACCGTCGGCAGACGGACGCTGGATCGTGTTCGCATCAGACCGCGCAGGAACTCAGGGTGGAGCAGATCTCTGGTATGCCCCCTATAGCGGTGCGCGCGTTGGCACTGCTCGCCCCCTTCATGGGGCAAACACTCCCTGTGACGAGCTCTCGCCATCGTGGACGCCACAAGGACGGCTGCTGTTCAGCTCGGCCGGACACACCTCGCATGGCGGGTACGATATTCACGAGGCGCAAGTGGTACAAGAAGCCGACTCGCTGCGCGTTGTTTCGGTCACCAATGCCGGCACGCCGATCAATTCTTCTGCCGACGAGATATTCCCATTCATGATGCCGGATTCGACGTTCTACGTTGCCTCGACACGATCAGCCGGACGTGATGCATCGCGACGCGACTTTGATGTGTGGGTGCTGCATCGAACATCGGTGTCGGCCCCTCCGGTGATTGCCACTGCAGAGGATCCCTTCGCTGCCGGCGACGCAACGTATACCGGCAAGGTCATCAATACAACAACACAGAATCCGGTCATGGACGCCGAGGTGATCGCGCGTCTGCCACAGTCAACCGAGGTTCTCTCGCGCGCACGCACCGACGCATCAGGCTCCTACAGTCTCCGAGTCCCCGTAGAACGTCAGGTCGAGATCACGGCTCAGGATCGCGATCTGTTTTTCGACAACATTGTCACGGTGGTTCCTGCCAGCGAACGCAATCGTGTTGTCGAATCCACGAAGCCCCTTGGCTTGTCATCGACATTTGTCCTTCGTGTGAATTTTCCAACGTCCGTGTTTGATAATCCCTATCCAAACGCTCTCGACTCCAATGGCACGGAACTTGAGCGTTCCTGGACGCGCGATGTGCAGGATCTCGTTGCCAACGTCAAGTCCAGTGGTGGAACGATCCGCAAGATCATTCTCACCGGGCACACCGACGAGGTGGACACCGATGCCGATAACCTTGAACTGGGCCGAAAGCGGGTAGAGTTTATTATTGACCGCCTGGTTGAAGGAGGCTTGCCGCGCGAGCTGTTCGAAGGTCGCACCCGCGGTGAACGCGACCTCCTTGAACGTCGGCAAGGTGAGTCGACCGAAACCTGGCGTAAACGATGCCGTCGCGTAGAACTGATCAAGGTGCAATGATCCTATGTCCGTACTCTCGTTTATCACACCCTCTCGCGTAGCCCGCATCGCTGGCATCGGCCTCGTTGTCATAACACTCGGGGTTATCGGAACAATCTGGTACGGACTCAGTAGCGGCCTGCCCACACTCGAGCAACTCGAGAATCCGCCACAGGAGCTTGCCACACAGGTCTACAGTGCCGATGGTGTAATGCTTGATCTCTATGCCACGACGCGCCGCACAAATCTTTCCTACGACTCGATTCCACCGGCCTTCCTTCATGCCCTGATCGCCACGGAGGACCGTGCTTACTATGATCACTGGGGAGTACATCTGACTCGCATCTTCAAAGCAGCGGTCAAGAATGTCTTTGCCATGCGCACAAAGGAAGGGGCTTCAACGATCACACAGCAGCTAGCGCGCAATCTCTACTTCACGAGAGAGCAGACGGTAACACGAAAGATTCGCGAGGCGTGGACGGCGCTGCAGGTCGAACGGGCCTACACAAAGAATGAGATCCTGGAGATGTACGCCAATACGGTGTACTACGGACGCGGTGCATATGGTCTGCGCGTTGCAGCACATTCGTACTTCAACAAAGAACCGATGAAGCTCACAACAGCCGAATGCGCCTACCTGGTCGGATTGTTCAAAGCACCGGAGAAGTACGGCTCCGACGACTCGTTGGGTATTGAACGTCGCAATCTCATTCTTGGCATGATGCTCGAGCAGGGCTTTCTCACCCAAGCGCGATGGGCAGAGGCCACCTCCGAAGGCCTTCGCAAACCGGCGATCGCTACAGTGTTTCGCGGCATTGCCCCGCACTTCGTAGAAATGATCCGTCAGCAGCTCTCAACCAACGAAGAACTTAGCCGAGCTCTTGAGGGACATGATGTGTATCGCGACGGTTTAGTGATTCACACGACGTTGGATTCCCGTGTGCAGAAAGCTGCCAATGATGCCGTCGGCGAACACCTTGCCGATTTTCAGCGGCAGTTTGATGCATCGTGGATATGGCGAGGAAGGGGCTCCCTGCAGAGCGACTTTGTTGAACGTGCAATCCGACGTCATGCTTCGTACATCGGTGCTGCGAGTGACCGTCGGCCGGAAATCGCCCGACGTCTTCGGCAGAGCCCGCAGTTCATCGACAGCGTCAAGCGCATTGCAACGACCATTCAGACAGGACTTGTGGTTATCGATCCACGGTCTGGAAAGATCGTTGGTATGGTGGGCGCTTCGCCGCAGAGCATGCGATTGAATTCCGCTGCCCGCTACTCGCTCAACCACGTTACGCAGATCCGGCGTCAGCCCGGCTCATCATTCAAGCCATTTGTCTATGCAAGCGCGCTCGAGCAGCAGCCGGAGCTCACACCAGAATCACTCATTGAGAGCGGACCCTTTAGCTTCACACTCGAGGATGGTACGGTGTGGGCACCGGGTGGTTCACGCAAGGGCGGTGGTGCAATCCCTCTGCGCACCGCATTGAAGTTTTCGACGAATACCGTCGCTGCCCGCCTCGTCACATTGCCTGGCTACACCACTCCGCAGAACGTCATCGAACTAGCCCGCAAGATGGGCATCACATCACCGATGCAGGCCGTCCCGTCGATCGCACTCGGTTCCCTTGAGGTGTCGCCCATTGAGATCACATCCGCCTATGGATGTTTTATCAACCAGGGAATGCATACATCGACGACGTTCATCACTCGCATCGAAGACCGCATGGGTAATGTGCTGTATGAAGACAAACAGTCCCGACGCTCAATCAGCGAGGCCTGTTCACCGCAGGTAGCAGAGTCAATGATCTCGATGATGCGCGGGGTTGTTGACGGCGGAACAGCTTCGAGCATTCGTCGGTTCTTTACCGGTGAAGCGGCCGGCAAGACCGGAACAACAAACGACTTTGCCGATGCGTGGTTTGTTGGTATGACGCCGCAGCTTGTCTGTGGTATATGGGTTGGGTTTGATGACCAGCGAATAAAGTTCACCGGTGATTACGGTCAGGGCGGACGTGCAGCCGCTCCGATCTTCGGACGACTCATGCAGAAAGTCTACGCCAATCCGGCCAACACGTATCGTCAGCGATCATTTGCAATAATCTCGGATTCAACAGATCAGGCCACTGACATCGATATAGCGAATCCGGCACGCGAAGAGATCTCAGATTCTCCAACTGACGAAACACAACCATGATACCAGATCACACATGGCAGTTCACTGATGGTCAGAAACTCCCTGTTGGGACGATGTACTGCATCGGAAGAAACTATGCCGATCATGCGCGTGAAATGGGAGCTGTTGTCGTGGACGATCCGATCATCTTCATAAAGCCCCCTGCCGCATATCGACCCAACGGATCACCCATCATCCTGCCGTCATTCTCCAGCGACGTCCACCATGAAGTCGAGCTTGTTGTTGTGATCGGTCGGGATGCTGACAACATCAGCGCTGATGATGCATGGGATGCGATCGCCGGTGTTGGTATTGGTCTTGACCTAACAGCTCGTGATGTTCAGTCGAAGGCCAAGAGCATGGGGCATCCCTGGTCGGTTGCCAAATCCTGGAGGGGCTCAGCACCGGTCAGCGAGATCATCCCTGCCTCGTCGTGCGGACGGGGTCCATGGCAGATTGAACTCTCTGTGAACGGAACCACTCGTCAGTCGGACTCTACCGCATCCATGGAACGGAGCGTTGAGTCACTCGTATCGACTGTTGCATCAATCTTCTCACTTCGTCGCGGCGACTGCATTTTCACCGGCACACCGAGCGGTGTTGGACCTATTCAAAGTGGCGACGTCCTCTGCGCATCGCTCAATTGCAACGAACTCCTCCGGGTAGCATGTCAATGAACAATCAACGAATCGGTATTGTCATTCTTCTGCTCGCGGCCCTCTGGTTCACGAGCGGATGCTCGAGTGTAACTCGCACCGAGCGCGACCTCTACAGCACCACAACGCTTGATACCGTGGTTACGCAGCGCGTCACCAATCCTCCGGGCGAACGCGACAATGGTGTCATTGCTCCAAGCTCGCGTGTAGAGAACCGCGTTCGTACGGTTTCGTACCACGACAGTCTCGCAGTGCGCGAGTATCCCAACTTCATCCGCTGGTGTCTCTTCGAGGGAGTGAGTCTGCTTGGCAGTTCGATCGACGGTTCACCGAGCACTCGTACAGGACTTTTCGGACTCTACTACGACATCAATGAGCTCCTTCTTGACCGCGACGCAATCGACACATCGGCGCTGTTTGATGGCTACATGTTTCGTTTAGGTCTGATGGAATGGAAGCTTGACTGGTTCAACAACGACCCGAACTGGACGTGGGGAGTCACGGGATACGAACGAATTGCCGCCGATGCAGACCATTCGATGTCTGGGCTCGGCGTGCTAAACATCACCAAGCGATTCTATCTGCGCGACAAGATTCCCTATGTAGCGATTCGACCGTCGATCTCCTTTGCCATCTTCCCATCGCAGTACGTCAATGCCTCGGTCTCGGCTGACGTAGGCAGCATCGGCGGCGTCAACCTACGTCTCTACGCCGGCTGTGCCGTTGGCGGAGATCTCCTCGGAACGGCCACGGAGAGCAACACCATCCCGTATGCTGGACTCGGCGTTTCTGTAATGGACTTCCTCAACAGGGAAGAAGAGACCGAGACGGAGTGGAAGTATCACGAGCACTCATCATGGGAGATCGGTGCCGCCGAGTTCGTGATCCTCGGCAGTCAAGCCGAACGATCATTCTTTGCACCGCGTCGCACCGGTACAGACGCACCGGCGATCAAGGGGCTTACCGCCCGCATTGGCGTTGCGGACGTTGCCCTGCCATTTCTGGATTATCGCCTCTCGCTCGGTACGGCGCTTGCCAACATCATGTTTCTCGGCACAACAGAGTTTGGTGTTGGCATTCTACCGCTACGTCTAACGTACCACTGGATGCCACTGACGTCGACTATGCGCATCGAACCGTTTGCTGAGGTCAACTTCGCCCCCTCTTCCTTCTTCCACGGTGGTGTGCGTATAGCCTTCCCGGTAGCGGACCAGATGACCATTCACCTGACTGCTGGCTGGGCCAATGGACGCACCGGTTCTCAGGTTCCGAATCGAGAAGGCTTTGGGTATTCGATCGATGGAAGACGCATCGTTGACTCACACTTCGGCACGATCTACATCGGCATTGGTGCGTCAGTGTTTGACCATCTGTTTACGCGCAGCAACCTTCGCTACGGCAAAGGACATCCGCATGAGTGATGGCTGCATGGACATGACGTCGCGTGTAAACATGGTGCTGCTTCTGCTGTGCTCAGCAAGTCTGTTTGTTGCCGGCTGCACGACGTCACGCTTTGTGATGCAGAAAGATTTCACCTTTCCGGTTCGTGCTGTGGTGCTCACACCCCCCAACACAGTTGAACGAACGCACACAAACGGTTTCAGCATGAAAGGTCCGGCACGTATTGCACTTCGTGCTGAACGCATCACACACGGACATTTCTCGACCGAGCTGATACGGTATTCAACCAGCCCCCTCGTGATTCAATTACGGACCACCCCATACGACGATTCGGTCTTTCAGAAGAGAGGCATCGTCATCACAATAGCCGGTGATACAACAGTCATCGAATCTTCTGAATTTCGCGCCGTCAACCTCACTCCTCTTCCCATCGGCAAACCATTTGTGCTTGACGTTAAAAACTATGGTCACGCACTGCATCTGGGTATTGGCCACACAGAACTCGGTGTGGTCCACAGCACGCTCCCCTGCACGGAGTGGGTCATCGCCTCGGTTTCCGAATCGTCGCGGGTTGACGTTGGAGATCCGTGGTTTGACATTTCCTACTGAAACATCAAGGCGTTCTGAAAAATGAAGAAGTCTATAACCGTTGTTGGAGGCGGTCTTGTTGGTGCGCTGCTATCCACGCTGCTCGCAAAGCGCGGTCATTCGGTCCACCTCGTTGAACGTCGTCCGGACATGCGCTCAGCGACAATCTCTGCCGGACGTTCCATCAACCTGGCCATGTCTGATCGTGGTCTTCGGGCGCTTTCGCTTGCCGGGCTTGACGACGAGATCCGCGCTATTGCCATTCCGATGCACGGCCGAATGATGCACGACCAGACAGGCAACCAGACGTATCAACCGTACGGCAAAGAGGGTCAGTTCATCAACAGCGTGTCACGGGGTGAGCTCAACAAGACACTTCTTACCGCTGCCGAAAACAACGGCGTCGAGATCACCTTCGAGGCTCGTTGTACCAACATTGACATCGCTACTGCGAGCGCGGATTTTCAGCTCGCTTCGGGTGTGACGCTCCAATGTGAAGGCGATCTTCTCTTCGGTGCCGATGGCGCTTACAGCGCTGTGCGGAGCCGTCTGCAGATCATGGATCGGTTCAACTACTCACAGTCGTACATCGATCACAGCTACAAGGAGCTCCACATACCTCCTGACATGGCAGGGGGCTTTCAGCTCGAGAAGAATGTTCTGCATATCTGGCCGCGCCGTAGCTTCATGATGATCGGACTGCCGAACATTGACGGAAGCTTCACGTGTACGCTGTTTCTGGCCCACAAGGGATCACCATCGTTCGAAGAGCTCACCACACGTCAGGAGATCGAACAGTTCTTCATGGAACAGTTCCCAAATGCGGTGCCCCTAATGCCTAGCCTGTTGGATGACTTTATGCAGAATCCGGAGGCATCGCTGGTAACGACGCGTTGCTTCCCATGGGTCTTTAATGACCGCGTTGCTCTTATCGGAGATGCGGCGCACGCTATTGTGCCGTTCTATGGTCAGGGCATGAATTGTGGATTCGAGGATTGTCGGATCCTCATGGAATGTCTCGATGTTCACGGTACCGATTGGGCGTCGGCCTTACGCGAATATGAACGACTTCGTAAACCAGCAGGCGACGGCATTGCGGATCTCGCTCTGGAGAACTTCATCGAGATGCGCGATAAGGTTGCCGACCCACGCTTTTTGTGGCGCAAGAAGATCGAAGCATGGATCTACGCAGAGTATCCATCAAAGTTTATTCCGCTCTACACGATGGTCACCTTCTCCAGTGACATCCCCTACAACGAAGCACTGCGCGTTGGTCGCGAGCAGGATGCGTTGATGGAGCATATCATGTCCATACCCGAGGTGATCACCGACTGGACCTCTGAATCCTCTCAGCAGGCCATCCGAGCTGTTCTGTCGTCACGTCCGGATGTTGCGATTACATCGGGATCACCGCTCAGCGCTGAATGATCAACGGACGGTGAATGCTCGACCCATGAGAAGTGAGCATCAACAGGTACTGTCCGGGAGCACAGCCCCGTATGTCGATGGACACCTCTTCGCATTGGGACTCACTGCTACCTCTTATGATCGTTTCACCTGTCGTACTCACGATTGACCAAACAATCGGCGTGGACTGAATCGGTATTCCGCTGATCTGCACCGCGTCATCCGCCGGCACTGGTCGCACGGACACGACGGCATCGTCAAGAAAACGCACCGGACGGTCACCACGATTACAACTTGAGCCAACGGTAAGACGCCCGGTGTCAGCCCGCGAAACGGGGCTACCCTGCGAACGCACCCATGTGGCCTGGGCTATCGTGATGGGGCATTCTGAAACTGCAGAGAGCAAGCCCTTTCCGGAGATCTCTGTGATCACCACATCCGACGACGACACATCGATCGAGGCAAACTCTACTTCGATGCTCAGCGCAGACGTTATGGGATCGATCACCGCACCAACTAACCGACCCTGCGTTATCGTGTCAAACTCAAACAACCTTCCATCAAGCTGCACCACGATGCGTAGCTGAGCTCCCTGAATCGGTGGAGTTGGTGAATCCATGCGAAGTCGTATCGGGACCACACCCGGAAAGCCCGGCCCGGCAATGGCAACCTCCGGGAGGAGAAACATCACGCGCTCACCAGTCACGGTTGCATTGGTCGTTGAGGCTACACTGGCTGCACAGGGAGCACTGATGTTTACCTGCATTGAGTCGGAGTGGACCATCACCCGCGGAGCGAGAAACTCCAGCTCGATGCGCATGCTGTCGGCTACCGCAATATCGAATGGTGGCAAGGGGCTTACCAGCCGCACATCCGTGGGAACAGCGATGGACGATACCGATACTCGCTCCGACCCGAGGTTTCGGATCACGCATGAACTCTTCAATACAATTCCAACCTCTGTAGTACCGAAATTTATTGCACGGTCGATCAACACTTGCGTCGAACGGACGACAACGTCAGCCCCAACTGGCGGCCGAATACATCCCGAACTGTCGGTTGCATACACATCATAACGGCCTCCACTACGAGTGACAATGCTGCGACCTGTTTGTCCGGTACTCCATCGATATCCGGCAAAGCCCTCGCTAGCCGTAAGCGTCAGCGAATCCCCATCACAGATCGAGCCACCTCCGCTGACGCTCAGCGGCGGGTTGGAAGGTGTCTTCCATGTGAACGCAGAAATGATGACTCCCGAATCACCGGCCGTTGCGCCCCAAGGACGCCGGTACACATTCGCCGCTGTCTCGAAAGATGTGTGAACACCTGGCTTGCCGCCGGCCGCAAGAACAGTCAGCGATGGGTAGGATGAGGTCAGAACAACAACACCGCCGCTACCTCCACCACCGGGTCCGGCAGGTTGATACCGTGCGCCCACATTACCGCCATCACCACCACGAACGTTCACTGTTACCGGACCGATGATCCGAGTCGCCTCGAGATACACACTGCCACCGGCTCCGCCACCACCGGCTCCATCGCCTGGCTCAAGAGCCTTTCCGTTGCGCCAAGCAGAGGTATCACGAACACTTTCGCCTACGCTCACGATTGTTGCAGCTGACGTAAGAATGTTTCCTGTGCGGATCATCACGATTCCGCCGCCGCGGGTACCGGACGTCCCCTGCAGGTCGTTCTGATGTCCGCCGCCGCCGCCCCCTCCCATGAAGAGTCGCTGCTGGGGAACATACCCTGCACAACCTGTACCGGCGCGGCCTCCGGCTCCCGCATATGGCGTGCACTTATCGCTCGCATCTCCACCGTTGCCACCATTGCCGCCATTGGCACCACCACCGCCGCCGGCATTGGCACCGTTTCCACCACCGGCACCGTTTGCTGCAGCGCCTTTCGCTGCATAGTCATCCGTGCGTGCATACGTGACAATGCCTTCGCCTTTTTCGCCCCCTTCACCCGAGGTGAACGGCGACGACCATTTACGGGCATCACAGAAGTCCTTGACCTGCGAAACGCGTCCGGCGCGGAACCCCATTCCCGACGCGCGAATCTCTGCGTCAAGAACAAGGGTCTTGGTAACATCCAGCGCTACAACACCCCCGGTACGTCCGTTCCATGGCTGCGGAACAACGGGAGAGATAACGTGAGCGTCTTCGTAAACGGCAACGCGCACAAGCTGAACTGCTCCTGCAACGTTGTAGGTATGCACCCATGGTGTTGTGAAGAACACTGAGTCGGAGCTGACGCGCTCTACGACCAGATATTCAACATTGCCGGCACCGCCGAGGTCAAGTAGTGCTCCGAAGGTAGAGTCGTTCGCTTCAGATATGCGAGCCCCCTTCATCTGGATCATCACTACCCGGTCTCCTGCGGCAAGAGAAATGGAAGGGTCCGCAATGCGCACTGTTCGCAGACATGGGATAACCTCCACCACCTCCGTATATCGATTGATGACGCCGCTGATGTCGTCCGCCGGGCCATACACCTTCGCGAACGCATCAGGACACGCGGCTCCGAGGAGCAAGAGAAGAAAGGCGGAAAGGAGTCGGTTAACCATGTTGCGGAATAGCGCAAATTACCCAACTTGAGTTCCCATGAAGATGCTTCGTCCTGCAGCCCTCGCGAAACATGCCACGATCGGCATCATCTCGCCGTCGTCTCCGCAGCGCGACCCTGCACGTCTTGATCGCGGTGTTCGCTATCTCGAGTCGCTGGGCTACAACGTCAAACTCGGACGTCATGTTCTGGCTCGTCACGCGGGATATCTCGCCGGCACGGATGAAGAGCGAGCAGCGGATCTGCACGATATGTTCACCGACCCGCAGGTATCGGCCATCTTCTGTGCGCGGGGCGGTTATGGATGCGCACGTCTTCTTGAGCACATCGACTTTTCTTTGATCCGGCGCAATCCAAAGATCCTGGTTGGGTTCAGCGACGTAACGGTGCTTCAGCTTGCCATCCTGAAGCGGACGGGTCTTGTGACCTTTAGCGGGGCTATGCCAAGTGTTGATATGGCCGACGGTTTTCACCCTCTTGCCGAAGAGCAATTCTGGCGCGTTCTCACCTCCAAACGTCCGCTGGGCATACTCAAGCAGCCGTACCCGATGAACGCAATCCGACGTGGAGATGCACAGGGCCATCTGCTAGGGGGCAATCTGAGCGTGCTGGTGAGTCTGCTTGGAACGCGCTATCTGCCGAACCTGAGAGAATCGATACTTGCGCTGGAGGATATCGGCGAGGCAACGTATCGCATAGATCGCATGCTTGTTCACCTTGCTATGTCAACACAGAAGACGCAGCCGTCAGGAGTCATCTATGGCTCCTGGTCGCAGCCTGAGTTACCCTCCGGCACAACGCCGCATCGCGCGGTCAACGACGTACTTGCGGAACGCTTGGATATTGGATCCGGACCGATCGTGTCAGGACTGATGTATGGACATCAGACCGAGAAGCTTACACTGCCGTTTGGTGTGATGGCCCGCCTGCGGTCGGCAGGGGGCGGATCACTCTCCCTCATTGAAGCAGCTGTCGAGTAGTAGCGTCAGTCTTGAGCGAGTGCCGGTGGAAGCGTATCGGCACGTCCGATCTTGCTGACAAGTGAGGCGACAACATCCTCCATCAACGTCAGCGTGCGCTGAGAATAGCGCATAACGCCACTGCGGTAGGATTCATTTCGCATCAGTGAACCGTAGACGGTTACGTCAACCGTCTTCTCCAATGAAGAAAGTAACAGTGCCAGTTCGCGAGCCCCCTGCTCACGAATGTCGAGCGCTACGGCATCAAGTTCATCGGCATACTGCAGAACAGCAGACCCGATCCGTGCGAAGGCCGATGAGGATGTTATTCGCAGGGCATTGCGCACGGCGTTGTGATCAGAGGAGTCAACGCGCAGATATGCAGCAACAGGACGGATCAGCTGCGTCGATGGACCGCGTCCGTCAAGCATCCGCGCCACTGCAGCGCAGGCTTGCTGACCCAGCCAGTATCCGCCTCCGGCATCATCAATCAGCGGCCCCCATCCTCCACATCGGTGAAGATGTTGCTCGCTATCTCGCATGAGCATAATCGACCCGGTTCCGGCGATCAGTATCGCCCCCTGACTATTCACATGTGCCGAGGTCAACGCGAGCTCAGCATCGGACATCACGACAAAGGGAATCATCGACGGCGACACATAGGTCTGCCACGAATCACGCAACGCTTGTCGGTAGGAATATCGCTCCGCATCGGACCAGATGCCAGCCATGCCGATGACGACAGCATGCAAAGGGGCTTCTTCGGTGTGGTCAACCGGGCTCGTTGCCAGGAAAGAACCAAGCATTCGGCAGAGTTCGTCCGTCTTGGGGTTTCCTGCTGCCGGCTTTACTGTCGGCAGAGAGGACCGGGCTGCAATGGTGACTCCATCGCACACCGCAACATCAGTGCTGGTGCCACCGCCGTCAATGACCAGAAACCGCATCGATTAGGAGTCGCCGCGAGGGGGCTGCCATGAGCCCCGTTTCCATGACTGCAGCTCAATGGTCACTGACCCCACATAGACCTTCATTTTGGCCTTGATCGGAACTCGTGCCACATCGTCGCTGAACCATCCTTCGAAGTTTCCGCTAAGCCCGTAGATACCAGTCCAGTTCGCTATACCATCGAGATAAAGTGTCTTCACGGGGTACTTCACCGCGTCGATCTCCACGGAGCTCTTTGCTCCGCGACAGTTCACAACGGTATTCACCGTATCATCCATGATGATGGTCGGCAGACGAATGGTCTTCTTTGCACTCACAAGAGAGCGGGCGGCATAGAGGATCGAGCTACCGTCGTTGTACTTCTTTGCTATCGTGTAGGATTTGCTTCCAATCTTCTGCTTGTCGCGAAACTTGTCCATCACAAGTGATCGCTCTGGGTAATTCAACACGTACTGATCAAACTCCCACTTTCCGTCATCGACTTCGGTGTTCGCGGTAAAGTGCCGCGAATACGTGATCGAGGTATCCATCCACGACTCGTAGATTGAGTTGAGGGACACGAATGGGATACTCGGGCTCGACTTGATGAACACTTTCACCTTGGCAACGCGCTCGCCATTTCGTACGGTGAATCCTTCGGTTACAGTGCGGATGGTTCCGAGCGTAAAGTTGAGATAGGACACACGGTAGACCATTTCCTCGCCGGGATAAATGATCTCCTGGGCTGAACTCTGCTGTCCACCGAAAAGTGTGAGAACAAACAGACAAAACATTACGAGGTGCCGAGTCATACGCACAAAAGTTAATGGTTTTAGTAAATCGGCGTGTTATCGAATCTTAGCGATTCGGGCAGCTTCCGGAAACAACGTAAGCGCTTTCTTGATCTGCTTGTCTGCACCGATCATCACGGACGTAAAGCCATTGTTGTTAAAGACCGTTCGTCCAACGTACGCCTTGATTGCAAGACGCAGGTAGTCTGCATCTGTCTTGTACTCGTCCTCGCTCCACTCCACTTTCTTTGATTCGGCAAGCTGCTTCAGTGTGGCAACATCTGCATCGGAGATCGCGAACTCCCGTAGGAACTTCTTCATGTCGCTGCCGTAGGTAGAACGAATGTCCTTGCCGCGCAAACGCATGATCTGATCGGCTGTTTCCCAGAAGAGATTCTTTGCACGCAGCTTTCGGGAAAGGGGCACAATGGTATCCTGCTTCACGATGTAATCTGGCATGATACCACCACCACCATACACCATGCGTCCGCCAGCGGTCTTGAACTTCGGACGGGACTTTGTTGTGTCGTCGGTCTTGTGATCGATGTTATCGCCCTCTTCACCATTCTCACGGCCTTCGCCGGAGTAGTACTTATCCTTATCACCGTATGGACGCTGGATCAGTCGACCGGATGGCGTGTAATAGCGCGAGATCGTCAGGCGGAATGCCGAACCATCGCCAAGAGGATACTGGCGCTGGACAAGCCCCTTGCCAAATGATGTTTCACCGACGACGAGTCCGCGATCAAGATCTTGAACAGCACCGGAGACGATCTCGCTGGCTGAGGCAGAGCCATTGTTGATCATAACGATCAGCGGGATATTCTCGAGAGCACCTCCGGGAGAAGACCAGAAGTCTTCATCAAACTCCGGACGACGTCCCTTCGTGTAAACGAGCTTGTTGCCATCAGGAATGAACTCATCAGAGATCTTGAATGCCTGATCCAGGAAGCCACCACCGTTGTAGCGAAGGTCGAAGAGGAGCTTCTTCATCCCCTGCGCCTTCAGCGTTCGCGCAGCGTTCATCACCTCATCGTGCGTTGTTGCACTGAAACGATTAACAACGATGTATCCCACATCCGTACCGTCGATCATGAAGGAGGCGTCAACGGAGTTGACGGGGATCTTGTCACGAGTGACTTCATACACCAGAAGATCCGGCTGACCTGCACGCTTGATGTGCAGCTTAACGACCGTTCCCTTTGGTCCGCGGAGCTTCTTCGGAACCTGCTCGCGTGTTGTCTTCACCGCGGACGTATCATTGATCTTCACGATCTTGTCACCGGCCATGATTCCGAGCGCCTCGCTGGGTCCACCGATGATCGGCGTCACCACCGTAATCGTATCGCTGATAACGTCGAACTCCACCCCAATCCCATCAAACGAACCGCGGAAATCTTCTTCGACCTTTACCATTTCCTTGGCCGTGATGTACACGGAATGCGGATCCAGCTCTTCGAGCATGCCGCGAATGGCGGCCTCGGTCAGCTTCTGCGTGTCGACTTCCTCGACGTAGTTCTTCACGGCCATTGAAAGGACGTCCGAGAACTTTCTCGTCTGGTCCATGACCGAATCGCCCGACATGACGGGCTGGACAACAAAGCCTATTCCAATACCAACGACAACAGCTATGGCTGCCAGCACCGATAGGCGCAAAGAGAGATGTTTCATGAATGGTCCGACGTGGGAAGTCGCAAAACTACGGAAAGGAAACCCCACGTATGACGGTCAGGTGGTGTGCGCAGTGTGCGTTAGCGCGCTATGACCAGAGGAACAACCTGGGTCTGGTCGGTAATGATCTGGCACCCGTAGTGTCCATTGGGCACGTCGGAACAGTCGATCGACACGGCAGAGGTTGGCTCGCCGGACCACGACCGTTCCCAAACAACCGCTCCCATAAGGTCTACAAGGCGGACGGTGCAGGCGCGAACATTGGCATCACCAAAACTGATGACGACCACATCGTTTGCCGGCTGCGGTGCTATCAGGGGGCGTCCCAGACGTCGCGACACAACATTCACTGGCGCATCGCACCGGCTAATGCCCTGGTAGCCCTTGCCACTGCCGCGTCCGGAAAGGATGACCCGCCGAACTAGACAGTTTGCCTCGAAGTCGAGCGTGTCATACAGCGTTTTTGATGTGTCGGCCACTGTTGGTGAGAAGCACACGATGAGCGCGCTGCGTCCGGATGGGGTCACAGCAATCTCGAACTGCGACTGCGGAACGCTGAACACGGTGTTCCCGTAAATGAACACATTCGAGAACGTATGCGCTGTAAGGCCGACATTCTGAAGTTCCAGGGTGTCGCAGACGACGCTTCCGATTGAGTGCATACCCATCGGGTGACGGATCACCGGATCCAGGGAGCCCCCTATCGACATCATGAACCCCGGAATCGTGTCGATGCGTCGCGACACATTGCCAGCCGAGTCCGTTGCCTCGAAGCCATAGATCGCATCCCGGTATGGCTGAAGAAGTCGAACATTGAACTCCTTCTCAAGGGGCTTGTTGATCGCGGTATCAACCGTGCAATTCACCAGAACCGAGTCCAGGATACGCACATCCTGCAGGCCAAGGTCAGAGGAACTTTCATCATAAATCGCGATCCGGACAATGCTATCGCAGGCAACGGATTTGTTCTGGATTGTTGGCCCCTGCTTATCCTGCTTCTCCTCGAATGTCATCTCGGCAACCGGACGTCGCAGACAGGAATCACTGAACACCAGCGTATCAAGCGTCAGCTGGGGAGCCGTTCCCCTTCGACAATATCGCAGCATGCGACGCTCGCCGGGTTGCAGTGTCATGGGCTGAGGTTCATCCACACGCGATGCACCGGTGAAGGATGCGGTAAACGTGCGAGGATACGCCCCGTAGTTCTCGATCTCCATGGAGTCGCATCGTTCACGGCCAACAGCAACGACGGATCCGCGCGTCACAAGCGTTCGGTTCTGACGGGCTCCCAAAGGTGCAACGGTGAAACCGGCCAGACGGATCGTCTGATTATTCTTCTGCTGGACGCCATCAATTGCTTCGATACTGATGCTGCCGTCGAGATAGTCATCCTGCAGTCTCACCGAAAACGGGACGATGGCCTGTGGCGGATTGAAGCGAGGAACTTCGAGAACGGTATTGGTATCCGAGCCCGGGACCACCGTTATAGACCGCACCTTGGTATCCGAGAGGACAGAATCAGCGATTCGTCCACGGAAACCTCCACACTGAATCGTTCCAAGAAACACCGGCGGGAATACATCCAGTGGTCGGAAGGCCATGCCGCCGATGTATCCGTAGGAAACAGCACCTCCATATCCATAGACATAGATGCCAAACAAGGTGTCAGAGGAGATGTTGTGCACCCCATCCCGCATCTGAATGTTGGCGTAGCTAAACCCAGACGATGCGATTGGTTTGAAGAGATTCGCCGGCACACTTTTCCCATCCAGCTGCAGCGAGGCAATTCCCTCGTCCGGGATCACCACATTCAACCACTGTTCCTTGTAAACCGAATCGGCAACGACAAACCGAGCACCTACTTGATTATACGTGTATGATTGGATACTGACGAATCGGTAGGAGTCCATGAACTGCTCTGCCGGTGGCACGAGCATCATCAGCGGATCGCCATATCTCGACGTGTCGGAGGGTGACGGAAAGCTGTTTGGAATCCCTGAGGTCTTTTTAAGCTGCGCCGTTAACGTCGGGCGGGTTGTCGTGATCTCATACGCACCAAGCAGCTTATCCTGATAGAACTCTCCCTCCATAAGCATTGCTCGGCGCTGTTCATTCACGAAGACCTCCGTGGAGTCAAAGGCTGCCACAACGCGAAACACATCGTAGCCCACTTGCTGGTCGTCGGACGGTTGTGCAAAGGGGGTCACAAACGCGCTCTTACCCCACGTCTGCACCGGATTCATCTGTTCGATAAGACAGTCGCGTGACTGCAGACTTGCCCGAAGTTCGATGGGCACTGTGGCACGGGTCTGCCCTGCAAACACGGCAACAGGTTTGCTGCCCCGGATGATCGATCCGGTAAGGTCGCCACGAATATTCTTGCGCGGATCAGCTTGCACGAGATACGATTCACCCCTATTCAGCCGGACCGTAACAGCTGCAGCGGTTGCATTCTTGATCGTCGGAACCGAAGGACGCACCGTCACGTCAGTGCTGTCGTCAGTGGCGACAATAGCGAACTGCGAAGGGGTGGTAGCCGAGTTGACATTCGAGTTGGTATTCGAACCGACATCGGTGTCATAGGACATCACCACATAATCCTCGGCAAGAGCATCTGTCGGGAGAACGAGAAATGCCTCGCTGGTAAGGGGCGCCTGGTTCAGTGCATATACCGTTACATCGTCATCGGCCTGAACTCGGAAATGCTGTGGCGCTGGCGTCTCGTTCTGAGAGTTCACAAAATCAAGGGGTGCACCACTGCCAGAGAATCCCTTCAGCTCGATTCCTTGATAGAATGTCGCAAAGCGATAGATGTTGCGAACGTCGCTGATCGTGAAGGCCTGCGACTGTGTTGTTCCATCGCGCCTGCGCCAGGAAATTGTTCCCTTTGTCGGACGCTCAGCGGCGATGTAGATCTGAAGCTCGTGCTCTAATCGCTCTGCCGCAGAAAGGTTCGATTCGTTATTGTGGAAGTTCGGCAGAAATGTCAGCCAGAAGTCACGGCCCTTACTGTCCGGAACAACCTGCGCCGAACACAGCAGTGCCCCTGCAACGAGGATTGTGCAGGTTGTAAAAAGTATGCGCGAGGTGCATCTCACAGAGTAAATCGTCCTTTCGATGTTCCACCTGAATCAAAGAGCTCAACGGAAAGTTCCGAACCGCTTGCTCGTACACAGGCATAACCGCCGTCAGTATACGCAATCTTGGAATGTGCCCCCATCCGTGTGGGGCGTGCCCCGCCCCCTGCCCCTGACACAAGACACGAGAACTGGTCATCGGGGTTGCGAATCAGCTGCATATCGTGCTCATGCCCGCACATGTATAGCCGAACGCGATGCTTGTCGAGAAGGGGCTTCAAGTTCTTCACCAGAACAGAGCTATCGCCGTAATGTCCATAGCTCCGCATCGGATGATGTCCGACCACAATGCTCATTGACGCCGGCTTCGACGTGAGCGAGGCATCCAGCCACTCGAGCTGCTTGCGCCAGCCCTCAGCCCCCTGCATCATCGGTGTTGTGTCAAGCCCAAGGATTGCGAGCGCTTCGCCAGACCCCAGCTGAACATCATTGCGCCAGGTGCGTCCGGGCATGTTCCATTTGGGATTGCGCTTGGCGTACGAGATCTGTGCATCAGGATTGCCGCGATGATCGTGGTTACCCAGCACTGCCCACCACGGAAGAGCCAGCTTTTCATAAACGCGTTCGAACTTGGTCTTCCACTGCGGGTCACTATCCGAATTGACGCCGTCGGGATAGATGTTATCTCCCGTACTCACCACGAACGAGGCCTTTGTTTTGGTGGCTACACGAACCATAGCGTCGGCAACACGCTTCTGCAGCGGACCGCCTGCTCCCCAATCGCCGATCACGAGAAATGCGAACTCCTGCGGACCAAGCATTCGGGCCCACCCCTTCATGGAAAGGGGCACGGTAGCAAGTGTGGTGACGAGGAAATGGCGACGGTTCATGCGGTGGGAAACTACGATATTCGCATGTGCGGAAGCTCACACATGAAGAACTGGTCCACCGGCGGCTGACGCCCGACGAGGCACGTCAAGCAAAGCGTCACCCCATCCGGCTGGTCCTCCACGACATCAGGAGTCTGTACAATGTCGGTTCGATCTTCCGCACGGCCGACGCCTTTGCCGTGGAACATGTGTACCTGACGGGTTTTACTCCCTGCCCACCGCGTCCCGAGATCTCCAAGACCGCACTCGGTGCCGAGCAGATCGTTCCGCACTCCTATCATCCATCGACGTCCGAGCTTTTCCAGCAGCTGCGTGCGGAAGGGTGCACCATTGCCGCCGCAGAGATCGCCGAAGGGTCTCGCCAGGCCGGCTCTCTCACACCTGAGGAGTTTCCGCTTGTGCTGATTCTCGGCAATGAACTCACCGGTGTTCCCGACGAGATGGTGCGCCAATGCGACCTCGCCCTGGAGATTCCGATGTATGGCACGAAACACTCCCTGAACGTTTCGGTTGCTGCCGGCGTTCTGCTTTCCTCGATCACTGCACGATACCGAGAGACCCACTGATGAGAATCGCCGTTCCAAATCTGGAGCTTGCCAGTCCCCTACTGGCCAACCTTGCGAGTGTCTGTGCCGAGGTCGGCATCGAAGTGCGCACCGCCACACTTGAAGAATGCGGCGAGCTGCTCTTCGCCAACATGGTCGACGCAGCACTGGTGTCGCCACTGGGCTATGGTATGGGCGTCGGACGTGTAGATTATCGCATCGTGGGTGGACCCTGCGTTGCGCTGCAGGACTATACCAACGTCTATGGCGCATCGTTTTCGGAGGGCAGCCTTGATCTTGCCAGCTACACGTCCGACGCCCATACCATAGCCCAGTGGCGACACCAGTGCTGCGTCGACCATGTTGGC
>JBJTEQ010000249.1:0-3881 GCA_046092945.1 Kapaibacterium sp. (SeqCode) | reverse complement strand
CGCATTATCGATGCACCCATCAGCGAAGCTGCGATCATCGGTGCGTCGATCGGAGCAGCACTCAATGGAATGCGCCCGGTTGCGGAAATGCAGTTCATGGATTTCGTGACGAACGGTTTCAATCAGATCGTCACCGTAGCCGGCACCACCGCGTACCGCTGGGCGATCCCGGTTCCGATGGTTGTGCGTGGTCCGTCGGGTGGCGGCGTTGGAGCAAATCCGTTTCATAGCCGTAACTCCGAAGCCTGGTTTGTGCACGCTACCGGTATCAAGGTTGTGTGTCCGGCCTTTCCTGATGATGCCAAGGGGCTGATGATGGCCTCGATCCGCGATAATGATCCGGTGGTCTTTTACGAGCACAAGGGACTTTATCGCAAGATCAAGGGCGAGGTGCCAGAGGGCGAGTACATCGTGCCTCTTGGGAAAGCACGTGTTGTGCGAGAAGGCACCGATGTGTCAGTGATCTGTTATGGATCCGCCGTCCACATGGCTCTTGCGGCGGCGGAGGCCGTAGCATCTGACGGAATCAACGTGGAAGTTCTCGATATCCGCACTCTGGTGCCGTTCGATGAAGAGACGGTGCTTGAATCCGTGCGCAAAACAGGACGTGCCATTGTTGCTCACGAGGCAGTACTCACCGGTGGATTCGGTGGTGAGATTGCTGCGCGAATTGCCGACAAGGCGTTCGCGTATCTCGATGCCCCGGTAAAGCGTGTTGCGGCATTTGATGCCCCAACACCGTTTGCACCGACTCTTGAACAAGCAGTGTTGCCAAATTCCGATATCATTGCCAACACGATTCGCGCTACATGTTCGTTCTGACCGATTGGTGTTGATAAGTTCAACAACGCCGTCGGACGCCCGTCCGTATTTTGCGCCAAATTCCTACAGGGTTACTGCATGTCCAAGGTTCTCTTCAGTGTCTCGTATTCTATTCCTGATGGCAAGCGACCAGACTATCTGGCTGCGATAGCTGCTGTGCGGGAGTTCTATTCGGGTTCTGACGTTTCGTTCTCGTTGTACGAAACCAAGGGCAAGCATAACCACTTCCAGGAAGTCTACGTCTACCCGAGCGCAGACGCGTATGAGGCTTCTGATGATCCAGCCGCTACGGCTGCGATCTCCTCGTCCATCGAGAAGATCTACTCACTGGCAACCAACGTTGTGTACGATGTTGCCAACGAGGTAGCCTGATCTACCTCTCGTACGTCGTGTCATGAACGCCGCGTTTGATGCCAGCGCGATCCTTGGACGCAGTGGGATTGAACGATATTCACGGGAGCTGATCAAGGGGCTCCTTCGCACCGGTTCGGTGGAAGGTATTACGCTCGCTGCCGGTGAAAATGACCACGGAGCTGTGGCGCGATACTTTGAGTCGTTCCCGAACGTTCGTGTCGTTGAGTGTCTGC
Source organism: Kapaibacterium sp. (SeqCode) (assembly GCA_046092945.1). GTDB lineage: Bacteria > Bacteroidota > Ignavibacteria > Kapaibacteriales > Kapaibacteriaceae > UBA10438. The sequence continues at coordinate 2,472 of JBJTEQ010000249.1, read as the reverse complement.
CGCACGAGCGCAAGTATGGCGCGCCGCTTCGCCCTCTGGCTCGAATGAGTATACGACGTCGGATGTCTTCGGCATTTGCTGATGCTGACATCGTGCATTTGCTCTCACCGGGAAAGGTCATTCCCACGGCAGGGCAGATCGTTACTACGATCCACGACCTGTTCCCCATGTACCCTGAAATGGGACTCGATCACTACCTCGTAAAGAGATTTCCCGGCAGAGTTCAGCGGCACCTCTCCGCCTCTCGAGCAATTCTCTGTCCATCGGCCTATGTGGCCTCGACAGTGCGAGAGTTCTTTCCGCACTACACGTTGCCAATTCACGTTACGCCCCTTGCCGCAGGTGAAGAGTTTACTCCCTCGCCGCTGGAGCTTGATGTGATTCAGCGTCATGGTCTGCATAAGCCCTGTGTGCTCTTCGTGGGCCGCATCGACCCGAGGAAGAATCTTCATCGCATCATGTATGCATGGGGAACGCTTCCGATGTCGATTCGCCGCAATGCCGATCTCCTGTTGCTGGTTGCAGGGGGCGAGCAGGCTGTGGAGCGATTCCGCCAGCAGAATGCTTCAGTTGCCAATGATCCATCGATCAGGATCATCACTGACGTACCGACCCCTGAGATGATCCAGATCATCTCGGCTGCGCGCGCGCTGGTGTTTGCAACTCTGGGAGAAGGATTTGGCCTACCTGTCCTTGAGGCAATGCGGTGCGGATGTCCGGTGATCACATCGAATACGACGTCACTGCCGGAAGTTGGTGGCGATGCGGCATTGTACGTTGATCCCACAAACACTGAAGAGATTGCCGAGGCAATGAAGCGTTGCATAGAGGATGATGCGCTCGTTGCTGAACGTCGAGCCGCGGGACTGCGTCACAGTGCCGCGTTCACCTGGGATGCAACGGCTCGTGCAACGGCCGCCGTGTATCGGTCGGTTCTAGGGTAGCGTCATGGCAGATTCATTCATCAAACGCATTGAGCTTGCGATTCGACGATGGTATAACTCGCAGGTGGGTTCTCACGGGGAGCCGGTGGTTGTTGACGGTCCGCAAGAGGCGATCCCAATTGCCTCGATTGGCAGGGTCCTTCTGCTGCGTCAGGACCGTATCGGAGATGTGATCGTCAGTACACCCATCATCAAGGCCCTGCGTGCGCATCTTCCCGACGCTCGAATCGATATGGTGCTCTCGACCAACAACATTGCCGTGCGTCAGGCTGTGGAGCAGTGGGTCGATTCGATCCACGTGTTTGGCAAATCCATTCCAAGTCTGCTGCTTCTGCGCCGTCGATTGCGACGTCAGAGGTATGACCTTGTGATCGACCTTATGGACAATGCTTCATCAACGTCGGCTTTATTGATCTCCGGTGCGCAAGCCCCCTTCGCAATTGGCATTGATAAAGTGAACCGGGGCGTGTACAGTCATGTAGTTCCGCTTGCCGATCAGTCATCGGTGCATATCGTGGAACGGATATCGCGTCTTACCTGGCCACTGGGTTTTGCGATAGGGGGCGAGGATCTGCGACTGTTGTTCCCTCTGACAGATGCGCAGCGCCAGTCTGCAGCTGAGATCATGCCTCGGGCAGCAGATGAAATGATATTGGCTGTGAACATCTCCGGATCAGACAATCATCGTATGTATCCCGAAGCGAAAATGATCGAGGTGCTGCGTCGAGTACGAGAAATGTGTGAGACCGGTCTGGCGCGTCGTGTTGAACTTCGCATCATGAGTGCTCCGGCGCATGCGGAGATGGCACGGCGCATCGGCCAAGCGTGCGGCATCTCGGTTGTTGAGCCGCAGAAGTCGTACGCTCAGTTTGCCGCCTGCATCGCAGCATCGGACATGCTGCTCACGCCAGATACATCTGCCGTTCACGTTGCTGCGGCGCATGGTGTGGCTTCTGTGGTGCTGTTCTCGCAGGATGCTCGAGGCCTAATGCCGTGGACGCCATACAAAGCCCCTTGCTGGCCATGCGTCACCCTGAGCGGTGCGCTTGAGGCAATTGAGCCGACAGAAATCATCACGGCTGTAGAAGCAATGCTGCAGTCGACAGCCAACGGGAACACACCCGTTGCGTAACTTTCGAATTCACATCACCGCTGAGCTGAGAGAATGCACTTCGAAAAACGAACCACAACCTGTGGTCACCTGCGACCGTCAAACGCCGAAGCGACCGTTGTTCTGAATGGATGGGTGAATGCTCGCCGAGATTACGGTGGCGTTATTTTCATCGATCTGCGCGATCGTGATGGGGTGACGCAGGTCGTTGTTGACTCGGCGCACACTCCTGAACTGGCCTCGTCGATCGATGCCGTACGGTCGGAGTTTGTGCTCTGGGTCAAGGGCCGCGTGCGCATGCGCGAGAATCCGAATCCGAAAATCCCAACTGGACTCGTAGAAGTACTTGCCGATGAGATCGGAATCATCAATGCCGCCGATGTGACGCCTTTCGAGATTGTTGACGATCTCGGTACC
>JBJTEQ010000248.1:0-2882 GCA_046092945.1 Kapaibacterium sp. (SeqCode) | reverse complement strand
GATTACCAAACGCGTTCTTCATCTTCTCGCGCAGCTTCACAATGCCCGTTACATCAGCTTCTGCAACCGAGGTAACGTGTGGCGAGGTGTGCTTCGAGCGAACCATGTGCTCAGCTATCAGCTGGCGCACGCGATCCATCGGGATGATCTCCGTATCGGCACCGGCTGGAATGTTCAGCGGTGGGAATGCATCAACAGCTGCAGGCGCTGATGCCGGAGCTGATGACGCTGATGCAGATGCTGGTGCGGCAACTGCGGCGCCGCTACCGCGACGTGAAAGGTAGCCGAGAATGTCGGTCTTGGTGAGACGTCCTTCAAGCCCCGTACCCGTAATCGAGTCGAGTTCCTGAACAGACACGCCTTCGGCAGCAGCAATGCTGCGGACAAGGGGCGAATAAAAGCGCGCACCGGATTGGCGTGGCACGCTGGATGTTGCAGCGCCGGCAATGTGAACCGCAGCAGAAGCAGCAGCGGGTGACGGTGCTGCTGCAGGTGCAGGAGCCGGTGCCGGAGCAGCGGCAGCTGGCGCAGGAGCGGCAGGAGCCGGCACAGGAGCCGCAGCGGCAGCGCCTGAAGAGAGACGGGCAATGACCTTGCCCACTTCCACGACGTCGCCTTCGCCGGCAAGGACTTCTACAAGTGGACCGGCCGATGGGGACGGTACTTCGGTGTCGACCTTATCTGTTGAGATCTCAAGGAGCACTTCATCGCGCTCGACCTTGTCGCCTGGCTTCTTAACCCAGCGAAGGACCTTGCCTTCTTGGATCGACTCGCCCATCTTTGGCATGACGACTTCAATGCTCATGAATACGACCCTGGCGAAATGTTCGTGCGACTACGTTTGTTTGGAAAACGGACTACAAAACTAACCAATTCGGCTTACCTGCTGAGCAGGTTTCGTAATGCCCCTTCCAGATCAGGATAGGCAAAGCGGAAGGACGTTCCCAGCAGACGTGTGGGCACGATGTAATGACTGTGTAGCACCATATCTGCCTGCTTACCCAACAGCAGACGCAAAGCCCCACCGGGCACCGTGAGCAGAGTAGGTCTGTGCAGTACACGTCCAAGGGTGCGCACAAACTCTGCCATGCTCACGCAGTGCGGTGACACCACGTTGTAGGGTCCACGTGCCGAGGCATTCTCGGCTGCCCAGAGGAAGGCCTGCACAACATCATCGCGATGCACCCACGGGAACATCTGACGTCCGCTGCCCAGGACGCCCCCTACAAAGAGCTTCATCGGCAGTAGCAGCTTAGACAGCGCGCCATCCTGCGGATCGAGCACAACGCCGATGCGCAGACAGACCACTCGGGTACTATCAGCTGCTTCCATCGCAGCATCCTCCCAGGCCTTTGTGACGGTTGCCAGAAAGGTCTGTCCTGCCCCCATGGCCTCGTTCGATGGCACATACGTGTCGCCATAAAACCCAATGACCGAGGCATTTACAAGTGCTGGCTTGGAGGGGGCTTGGCGGATCGCTTCAACAACTCGACGCGTTGTATCGATGCGGCTGGAGAGGATTGAGTGGCGCACCTTGGCGCTCCAGCGCCTCGCGCCTACGTTCTCCCCTGCGAGGTTGATCACCACGTCGCACGACGCAACAGCGCTCTCGAGGGCATCGTAGCCAAGCACCGTGCAGCCGCTCATGGCCGAGCGGCCACGTGAAACGATCGTGACGCTATGTCCGCGCTCAACTGCAGCGGAGGCAATGCGGCGTCCGAGAAAACCCGATCCGCCAACAAGAAGTATTGTGCTCATGAGGCCCAGTAACAAGAAAGCCCGTCCGAGAGTTCGAACGGGCTTTGCCGTGAATGCATTTGTCGGGGTGACTTAGTCCTGAGCGATAACCCACACCTTGAGAGGTGCAATGAGGTCGCTCATCAGCTTGACCTTCACGTCGAAGATGCCGAGCGTCTTGATCGGCTCATCGATGATCACATGGCGCTTGTCAACGCGGAAGCCGCGCAGCTCGAGCTCCTGTGCGATCATCGGCGCCGTGACCGAACCGAAGAGACGTCCCTCTTCGCCAACCGGCATCGAGATCGTGATCTGCAGTTCGCCAAGCTGGCTGGCTGTTACTTCGGCGGCCTGACGAACCTTCGCCATGCGTGCTTCGTACTGCTTCTTTTCTGTGTCCAGAGCACGGATGGCACCAGCTGTGGCATAATACGCCATCTGGTTCGGGATCAGGTAATTGCGGGCATAGCCTGGCTTGACTGTGATGATCTCACCAATGTTGCCCAGGTTTTCAACGTCTTGTCGCAGGATGATCTTCATTGTCGTTCCTTCAATTCAGGGGGCGCACTGCGCCGGATTGAGTGTTCGCAATCGGAGGTGATTACATCGGGGAACCGGTCTTGGCGGCTTCGGCCATCGCAGCGGCGCGGGCTGCCTGAGCTTCTGCGCGAACCTTGCGGAACTCGCGAAGCTTTGGATCCAGCTGAACCGTCAGGTGACGCATCACGTTCTCTTCGAGGAAGAAGAACTTCTCGAGAAGTGGAAGCGTGGCCGGTGGTGCCTCGAAAGCGGCGTACACATAGTAGCCGTTGAACTTCTTGTTGATCGGGTATGCCAGACGGCGACGACCCATCTTGTTCAGCTCGACCATTGTTGAACCATTCTCTTCGAGAAAGGCCGTAGTGCGGGCGATGACTGCCTCAACGTCGTTGTCCTCAAGGACAGCGTTGATGATATATGTAGCTTCGTACAAACGACGATCGCTCATGTGGAACTCCTATGGTTGCATGTCGCAGTCGTTGGCGTCCAAACCGACGACAGGGGTTGATTGTTTCGAACAGAGCCCGCAAACCTACGGCATGAGAACGGTTTTCCCAAACGGTCGTTATTCATAGAGCAATTTTCACGTATCTTTACGGCCCTGT
>JBJTEQ010000247.1:0-4477 GCA_046092945.1 Kapaibacterium sp. (SeqCode) | reverse complement strand
ACCTCAAACCTCAAACCTCAAACCTCAAACCTCAAACCTCAAACCTCAAACCTCAAACCTCAAACCTGCCATGCATACCACCATCGCCATTATTGGTTCCGGACCTGCCGGATTTACCGCTGCACTCTATGCGAGTCGCGCCAATCTTGGCGTAACGATTTTTGAGGGCACGCAGCCGGGTGGGCAGCTCACCATCACCACGGAAGTAGAAAACTATCCCGGTTTCGAGCACGGCATCATGGGTCCGGAGCTTATGGAGGTCTTCCGCAAGCAGGCGCATCGTTTTGGCGCGGTTTCGCGCTACGAGATGATCACCAAGGTCGACTTTTCTGTTCGCCCCTTTGCACTGACAAACGAACGTGGAGAGGTCACGACAGCCGATGCAGTGATTGTTGCTACGGGTGCAACGGCCAAGCTCCTGGGCGTGCCGGGAGAAAGCGAGTACATGGGGTACGGTGTGGGTGCCTGTGCTACGTGTGACGGCTTCTTCTTCCGCGGACAGAGGGTGTTTGTTGTTGGAGGGGGCGATACGGCAATGGAAGAGGCGAACTACCTGACACGATTTGCTGAGTCAGTAACGATTGTCCACCGCCGCGAAGATTTCAGGGCGTCGAAGATCATGTCGGATAGGGCTCGTAACAATCCGAAGATCTCGTTCCTTCTCAACAGCGTTGTTGATGAGTACGTTGGAGTAACGAACGAAGCCGGAATGAAGAAGCTCACGCATCTGCGAGTGCGTGATACCGTGAGTGGTGCAGTGCTAGACATTGAGGCTGACGGCGCGTTTGTGGCCATCGGACATCAGCCGAACACGCATCTCTTCACAGGGCTGCTCGACATGGATGATGTTGGTTACATCACAACTATCGGTAAGTCATCTGTCACAAACATCCCCGGCGTGTTCGCCTGCGGTGATGCGCAGGACAGCGTGTACCGTCAGGCCATTACTGCTGCAGGATCTGGCTGTATGGCGGCAATCGATGCTGAGCGTTGGCTCGAAGCACAACACGGCGGCTGAGTATTACTTGAGACAGACGCCTGATGGCGTTTTACTCGACGATGGAATACGTCGGCTTGTACTTCCTGATATCGGCGGCAACAGTCTTGGCTTCAGCAAGACTTGCAAAGCCCCATAGCTTAATGCGGTAACGCGTCATGCCTTCCTCGAGCACCGGCTCAAAGTAGGCGTTCAGTTTGCGGTCCTTCCACAGTTTCAGGCGCAGCATGGCCGTCTGCTCGTTGTCGACCTGTTCCACGGTGATCGTATGGCTTGCTTTGCCGTCGACGATGATCCGCGCCTCGACGCGATTGTTCAGCAGGCGTCGGGTGCCGTCGGTCTGGAAGTAGTATCGTGGTTTACGGCTTCCTTCCGAGCGAACGGCGATCTGCGATGCGATCACACCATTGGCGATGAGGAATGAGCGCACCTGCTTGGCACGCTCAAGGGCCCGGGCTTCGGCATTTGGTCCCACGTCGCTGCTTACGTGCCCCACGAGCTCAATGCTCATTGCTGCATTCTGCGATAATACTTCGCTGATCACGAGCAATGACTGGTAGTATTCACGAAGATCCGTATCGGTTGTATCCCGGAAGAGCGCAACGATCGATGGATTCGTCTCGATGGACATATCGAGCGGTGTGAGCGCAATCGAATCGACGATCGGCATTGCCGTTGACTCTGATTCCAGTCGCAGTCGCAGCCATGGCGTCTCGCAGTTGACGAAGTCCTGCACTTCAGCCTGAATGGACACCTCGGTTGACCATTTTTGGGCGTAGAGGATCTCACGGACGATGTCGCCGATGGCATTGGTCTCGTCTGGTTGCACGGTATAGATTCGTCCACCGGTTGATGAGGTGATGTAGCGAAGGGGCTGGCCAGCCGCCTCGAGTCCAACGCGGATCACAAAGACCGGAATGCGGGCATCACGGGCAAGCCGCACAACGTCCATCGTGGTGCTGAACGGAGTCGCGTTGTCGGGTGTTGCCGTGATGATCACGAGTGCCCGACGCTCGGGCGAGTTCGATAAGTTTCTGCAAGCATTCTGAGTGGCACTATAAAGCGACGAGAGTCCGTCGGCCATGGGCACATCTTCAAGCTTGAAAGCATTCGTGAGGTCTGATGCCGGGCCCATCGGCAGGACGGTTGTGAACGTTTGGTTGTATACGCCAACGCCGATCATATCTCCGTCACCGATGCCTGCAAGCCCCCTCTGAAGGCTGAGCGTCACATCACGCGTCAGCGTACCCGAGAGCATCGAGTTGTCGCACATGACTAACATACTTACGGACTGAGGCTTCGTCTCGGCATCTGCGGCCTTGATCATCCTGATTGCGAACTGCGATGGGTTTGCGCCTCTGCAGGCTACTTCGGCAACGATGGGCATCCGGTCAAGTGAGACCGGAAGCAGGTTGCCCTCTGCATCCAGAGCAATGATCGTCGCCCTCACTTCACCTGCCGTGGATTCATCAATTCCCATAACGCGGAGCCGCACGGCCGGGATTGACGGATCGGATTGCATTCCGCGCATATAGCTGCTGCGGGATTCCGACCGGGGCAATCCGGGTCCTGTTGAGATGTCCTGGGACACTACTGGGACGGATAAAATGATCGCTGCCAGCAGGAGAAAAATTGCGTTCATACGGTGCGTCAGGATGGTTGTTCGTCGCGCGCAGTGAACGCAAAGGTTATCCGACCTGTGTCGTCGGCATCAACCGTCACCAGTTCACCGGCACGAACATCCGCACCAAGCACATGCAAAGCAAGCGGATCGGTAACGTATCGTTGAATCACACGCTTAAGAGGCCGGGCCCCGAGCTGCACATCATAGCCTCGTTTACCAAGCCAGTCCATGCATTCCTGCGTCACAACGAGATCGATTCCTAGCCCCTTCAAACGCGCAGCTACATCAGTGATCTGAAGTTCAGCGATCCTCTGGACTTCCGACGGGACAAGGGGCTTGAAGAGGATGATCTCGTCGATGCGATTGAGGAACTCGGGTCGAAGGCGCTTCTTCAGCAGGTCGATGATATCACGACGCATCTGAGCGGTGATCTCGTCACGATTCTCTTCGGTCACCTCGAGAAGCCGATCCTGCATGAGTTCCGAGCCAAGGTTCGAGGTCATGATGATGATGGCATTCTTGAAGTCCACCTCCCGGCCCTGACCATCGGTGAGTCGGCCGTCATCGAGAACCTGGAGCAGGACGTTGAAGACGTCCGGATGGGCCTTTTCGATCTCATCGAGAAGAACTACGGAGTAGGGCCTGCGTCGCACGGCCTCGGTCAGCTGTCCACCTTCTTCATAACCTACGTAGCCCGGGGGAGCACCGATAAGCCGGGCCACGGAGTGTTTCTCCATGTACTCGCTCATATCGATGCGCACCAGAGCAGCGTCGTCATCAAACAGAAACTCTGCTAAGGCGCGGGCCATCTCCGTTTTGCCGACGCCTGTCGATCCGAGAAACACAAATGATCCAATCGGACGTTTTGCATCCTGCAGGCCGGCTCGTGAGCGGCGAATGGCATTGGAGACTGCGACCACTGCCTCGTGCTGCCCGATCACTCGTTCGTGCAGTCGATGTTCCATGGAAAGTAACTTTGTCCGCTCGGATTCAAGCATCCGACTCACGGGAATGCCCGTCCATTTTGCCACCACCTCGGCGATATCAGCGTCGTCGATCTCTTCTTTCAGCAGTGCTGATTCCCTTTGAACGGAGGCCAGTTCGGCGTTAGCTGCGGCGAGTGTCTTCTCGAGGTCTAAGATTCGGCCGTATCGAAGTTCGGCAACTGTTCCGTATTCACCCTCGCGCTCAGCATCGGCCGCGCGGACCTTCACATCTTCGATCTCCGCCTTCGTTGCCCGGATGTCTTGAATGTGCTTTTTTTCAAGTTGCCATCGGGCCTTGAGTGCTGAATGCTGTGTGCGCAGTTCAGAGAGCTCGCGGTCGATCTCTTCAAGGCGCCTTTTTGTGGCTAGTCGGATGTCGTCTGCCATGTTTCTGTTCAGTCGTGTGTGGAGTGACGGCTGCAGAAGACGAATGAGCCCCTTCTCTATGGTATCACGGCACCACCTCCTTTGACCTATCGTGTTGTTGGCGCAAGTGTGTATTTTGACGGCGTTTCTAAAAAAAAGGAAGCGTCGGATGGACCCACTGCTGAGACTGCTGATCATCATCGTTCAGAGCTATCTGATCGGAGCGCTGCCGTTTGCGCTGATCATCGGAAAGCTGTTCTACGGTGTTGACGTCCGCACGCTTGGGAGCGGTAATCTTGGTAGTACGAATGTGTACCGCAATCTTGGTTGGAAGGCGGGCCTTGCCGTGCAGATTCTGGATATTGCCAAGGGGCTTGTTCCGGTCTTGCTCGTGGCGTCCTTTTTCGACACGCAGATGCCATTCGAGAATCATACTCCGTTCGAAGATTCGACCGTGGTTCGGCTTATTGCCGGAGTAACGGCAGTGGTTGGCCATATGTGGAG
>JBJTEQ010000246.1:0-3572 GCA_046092945.1 Kapaibacterium sp. (SeqCode) | reverse complement strand
AAAGTGGTACTCGCATTCGTTGGATGCAACCGAGGTTAGGAATGATCACCGGCGGCAAAACAACTGATTCGATGATTACAATTCGCTGGAATTCATTGGGCATGGATTCACTTTCATTGCGCGTGATGCGGTCTTTGGATTCAACCTGTTATCGTGACACCCTAATTGAGATTCATGTTTGGTCTCAGCCCACAGTAAAGGTTGCTGAAATAACACCCGGAACGCTGGGTGCAAGCACGGACGCAACACCCGCAGCGTATCAATGGTATGACGCATCGCAACCTTATTGGGTAATGGTAGCAGATCAAACATCCCAGACTTTCACGCCTACCGCCAGCGGGACCTATGGCGCTGAAGTCACGAATATCTCTACCAGCTGCGTCAACCGAAGTGCGCCATGCGAAATCACACTCGGCCCACCGCCGACGGATCCGGTGGTGACGGCACTGACGCCAAGCGTGCGGGTGTGCGCAGGCGACCAGGTGCGGCTGCGCGTGCGTGTAACCGGCGGACTAGAGCCTTACACGTACCAGTGGCAGCAGGATGGCACGGCACTGCCGTCGGGCGATACAGTCATGACGTGCGTGCTGGGGTCGAGCGCAACGATTACGTGCATCGTTACCGATGCCGACGGCAAGCGCGATACGGCCAGCATGACGGTGGACGTACAGCCATACCCGATAGCAAAGATCACGGAGAGTCCCCGCGGAACCCTGCAGGCCCAGCCTGCTGGTGCCGACAGATACCAATGGATGACCTCGTCGGGCACGACACTCGTCGGTGCCAACAATGCAACGTACATGCCGGGCGTGAGTGGCCGCTATGCGGTGGAAGTAACACAGGCCGGCTGCCGTGATACGAGTCAAGAGTATGTCTACGAAGCTCCGCCGGTAACACTATTGGAAGTCGGCGACCATGACTTCGGAACAGTGCCGGTTGATGACCTTATCAATGCCTCGGGAGGTCATGCCGGCAGCGTGCGCGTGCGAAACCTGACGGGTGAGCCTCTGGAGCTCACCGGTGCAACAGCAGAAGATCCGGCAGCGTTTGTTGTGCCCCAGCAGTGGCCGCGCCGAATGAACGATGGAGACACGGCTCAGGTGGCTGTGCGCTTTCTGCCAACACAGCGGCAGACGTACAGCTCGGCCATCAATGTGCAGACGTCACAGGCATACAGTGGCAAGGGCAAGCTCACGGGCACGGGCCGAGATCTGCTGCCGGATGAGCGCGTGACGCAGATCGTGCTCAGTCCGGTGCGAAGCGAAGTTGACCCGGGCGATACGATAAGCGTGCTGCTTGTGGCGGCCATTGAACGTCCGCAGATCACTGCCGGTGCTGCAGGCAGATTTACGACGACCATTCAATGGGACAGTCGCGTACTGGAACCGATCTCAAGTCCGGGCCTGCTGTATGACACAACGGGGACCTATGGGATTGCCACGGTCCTGAACGGCTACCGCCAGCAGAACCAGCGCGAGCTGTACCGATTCCGCTTCCGCGCCAAGCAGGGCGAGGTGGACACCACGAGCATCATCTTCTCGGGCGCAAAGGGATTTGTCTGGCTGGACGACCGCAAGGCCTACCCGGCACTGCTCGACAGCGTGGTTCGCGTGCGCGTATGCCGAGATGGCGGACCCCAGCTCATCGGACGCCGTGTGCCGCCAAGAATCGTGAGTACTTCTCCAAGTCCGGCAGATGATCACATCGATATCTACTATTCCGCAGAAGAGAATGCTACGATAAAGATGACATCAACTACCGGCATCGAAGTTCTGTCGCTGGCCGTTCCGCCTATGAGTAAAGGTAGTCTACGAATGGTTGTCAGTGGGTTCTCAACTGGATTGTATTGGTTGTCGATAGCATCCGTCTCCGGTCTTCATTCTCAATCAATTCTTGTCATACGATGAAGAACCTCCTATCTGTATTGATGTTGTGTCTGCTGTCATATGCTGTTGCGCACGCTCAGACGTACTCCACTCGAGGAACTGACTTTTGGCTGACGTTTATGCAGAACAGTTCTGATCCAACACGAACGATCTTCATCGCAGCGCAGAATGCATGTAGTGTGACGGTTAGCTTACGTGGTCGTGTTATTGCATCTGCAACTCTACCAGCTAATGGCTCGCGTTCCATCGAGATCACAGACCCTTCGAGCTATCTGGAAACAAGTAATCAGATTCAAAGAAATGCGGCAATACGGGTGCAGTCGACCGAGCCGATTTCCGTGTACGCTTATAACAGTGTCACAACGTCAACGGATGCTGCTAGTATCATACCAGTGCCTGCCTTGGGCAGAGAGTATCGCATCGCATCGTATCCGCACTACTATCTGTACTTCAGCCGATCCTATGACGATTGGAGTGGACTGTTTGCTCTGGTTGGTGTTGAGCAAAACACCGTGGTAGAGATAATACCTCGTGTGCCGCTCTCGTCAGCTCAGGGTGCCCCTTTGCCGGCGAATAAGCCGTTTCGCGTGACATTGAACACCGGCGATGTTGTTCAATTCAAAACCTATCGACCTGACGACGACTTAACAGGTTCGACTGTTACGGTAATCTCTTCGGCCAGTGACTGCGGTAAAGTAGCAGTGTTCTCTGGCCACCAAAGAACCTCGGTGCCAATTGCAAACGAAAGATCCCGCGATCACCTGTTTGAACAGATTCCTCCGGTGAATACTCTCGGTAAAGAATACATCGTTCCACCGCTGTATCGAGCAGAGATCTATGATGTTCGAGTTATAGCCAGTGAAGCCAATACAACGGTTAGCATCAATGGTCGACAAAGGAACATGGTCGCGAGTAACTCCTTTCTTGTCGAGGAGGATCTTGATGCCAGCAAGTATTGTACGATTACAGCAGACAAACCGATCATGGTTGTGTTGTATGCCCAATCTGCACCAGATGGGTGGCAGAATCTGGGTGACGTTGGAGATCCAATGATGATTGTGCTCCCTCCGGTTTCACAACGAATCAACAATGCAACCATCTATGCCTTCATTCCCAATAATTCGAGGGGCTGGACTGAGAACACCTATGTTACACTCCTGACCCGGAAGCAGCAGTTGTCGTCACTTACATACGATGGTTACACGAATGTCACCTTCCCCAAGACACTAGGAGAGATCCTATCAACAACAGATGCCGGTAAGGATTACGTAGCAATCACGGTTCGACTGAAGCCAGGAGTCCACACTTTCGATGCCGAACCCAACGGCGGTTTGCTTGCTCTCGTTCACGGCTTGGCGGAGGTTGACTCATACGGGTTTGTTGCAGGAGCCCAGTATCAGAATCTTCGAACGTCCATTATAACCAGCGCACCACCGTATTGTCCTGGGCAGTTTGTCCGATTTCAGGGATCAAACTCCGATTCGAACCTTGTTATCTCGTGGCAATGGGTGTTTCACGACGGGCGAACGGCTGCGGGTCGTGAAACCGTTAGACAGTACAACGACACTGGAGTATACCGTGTCAAGTTGATTATGCAGCGCCAAGACTGTGGAGCTGATACAGCATACACTGTCATTACGGTTCGGTCCCCAATCAAGGTGTCCATTCTTCCAAAGGACACCGTTC
>JBJTEQ010000245.1:0-3882 GCA_046092945.1 Kapaibacterium sp. (SeqCode) | reverse complement strand
GTCGTAATCCGTTGACACTGTCTCAGGATTACAGTTGATCATGATCGCTTCGTAACCGGCTTTGCGCAAAGCAAACACACCCTGCACGCAGCAGTAATCGAACTCGATACCTTGCCCGATACGGTTGGGTCCACTTCCAAGAATGATGACCTTTTTGCGATCGCTCGCAATGGCCTCGTTTTCGGTGTCGTAGCAGGAATAGTGGTACGGCGTATCGGACACAAACTCCGCGGCACAGGTGTCAACCGTCTTGAACACCGGAATGACGTCGAGTTCACGTCGGCGTGCCCGCACCTCAAGTTCAGTACCACGGAGAAGGAAGCTCAGCTGCACGTCGCTGAAACCATATTGCTTCAGACGACGAAGTCGGGGTGCATCGATCGTGGCAAGACTCACAGCCCCCTTCTCAACATCGGCACGAAGCTCCATTGCCGCTTCAACAATCTGCCGACACTGAGCAATAAACCATGGATCATACTTTGTGAGAGCGTGGATATCCTCCGTGCTCATTCCAGCGGCAAGTGCTTCGCAGAGGTCAAAGATGGACGTCGACATTCGCTTGCGAAGTCGAGCATGTAAGGGGGCAATCTCGGATTCATCCTGGGGCAGCGATTCAAAGAAATCTGCCCTGTCGAATCCGAATCCGAAGCGCTTCTGCTCGAGCGAACGGATCGCTTTCTGGAGGGCCTCCTTGAAGGTGCGACCAAAGGCCATCGCCTCGCCGACTGATTTCATCTGGATGCCGAGTGAGTTATCGGCCTCGTGGAACTTCTCGAAATCCCATCGCGGAATCTTCACAACCACGTAGTCGATCGAAGGCTCGAAACATGCTGGCGTCTTCTTCGTGATATCGTTCGTGATCTCATCAAGGGTGTAGCCGACAGCAAGCTTTGCGGCCATCTTCGCGATTGGAAATCCTGTTGCCTTCGACGCCAATGCAGAACTGCGAGAGACACGCGGGTTCATTTCAATGACGATCATGCGTCCGGTGGCGGGATTGACGGCGAACTGAATGTTTGAGCCGCCAGTCTCGACGCCGATCTCGCGGATGATCTTGAGCGATGCATCCCGCATTCGCTGATACTCTCGATCAGTAAGCGTCTGCGCCGGTGCAACAGTGATCGAGTCGCCTGTATGCACACCCATAGGATCTACGTTCTCGATCGAACAGATGATGACGACGTTATCCTTGGTGTCGCGCATCACTTCGAGTTCGTACTCTTTCCAGCCAATGATGCTCTCTTCAACCAGCACGCGCTGAATGGGGCTCGCAGCGAGTCCGTTGCGGAGCATCTCACGATACTCCTCCATGTTATATGCAATGCCGCCACCGGTGCCACCGAGTGTGAAGGACGGACGAATGATCGCGGGGAATCCCACAAGATCGATCATCTTCATCCCTTCTTCGAACTCGTGCACAAAGCCCCCTTTCGGCATATCCATGCCGATACGCTGCATTGCGTGAAGGAAGAGCTCGCGGTCTTCGGCCTTGTGGATTGATTCTATCTTCGAGCCGATCAGTTCAATGCCGTACTTCTCGAGGATCCCATGCTCGTGAAGAGCAACTGCCGCGTTAAGTGCTACCTGACCTCCCATCGTGGGAAGGATCGCGTCCGGACGTTCCTTCTTGATGACTTCCTCAATGTACTCCGGCGTGATCGGCTCAACATATGTCGCATCGGCGATCTCGGGGTCGGTCATGATGGTCGCCGGATTGGAGTTGATCAACACAACCCGGTACCCTTCCTCGCGTAGCACCTTACAGGCCTGAGTTCCTGAGTAGTCAAACTCACATGCCTGACCTATAACGATGGGGCCGGAACCGATGACGAGAATGGTTTTGATATCGTGACGCTTTGGCATGGGCTCTTGTTGGGGGTGATCAGATGGTTGTTGCGCGACAATAATGTTCGAGGACAGACATGCGAATTGCTACGCCGTGGGTGACCTGCCGATGCACAAGACACTGCGGCATGTCAAGTACGGCTTCATCGAGTTCCACGCCAACGTTTACCGGACCGGGATGCATGATGGTAACATCGCTATAGGCATTGGCTAGCTCCTGCGTAACAGCATACAGACGGCGATACGCCTCAAAGTGCGGACCCACGTCTGTGATGATCCGCTCGCGCTGGATGCGCAGCACGAAAACAACATCGGCCCACTGCATCGCCGACTCGACGCTCTCAATGCGGCGAGTCATCGTCGAAGTGTCCAAAGGTGCAAGACTCGAAGGGGCGCACCAGGCAACCTCGGCACCAAGGCGCGAGAGTAATGATGCGGTAGAGCGAGCTACACGTGAGTGCAGGAGATCGCCAACAATCACAATGCGCCTGCCATCGATGCTTCCGTATCGCTCTCGAATGGTCGAAGCGTCGAGCAATGCCTGCGTCGGGTGAGAATTCGTGCCCTCGCCGGCATTGATCACGCTCATGGAAGTTTGAGACGCGATCCTGGCGTGCGTACCATTCTCTGCATGACGCATGATGATGCCATCGAATCCCATCGATTCGATTGTTCGGATCGTCTCCCGCAGGGATTCGCCTTTCTCGACACTGCTACCGGCTTCCGTGAAATGCACACAGGATGCTCCGGTTCGCTCCACAGCAGATTCAAACGACAATCGCGTTCGCGTCGAAGGTTCGAAGAACGCGAGAACAAAACGCTTTGACGAAAGCGTGTCAAGCGTTTCCTGGCAAAGACCCGTTGGAGTTAGAAAATGCGAGGCCCGCTCAATGATCGAACTGATCGCATCAAGCGAAAGATCATCTGTGGTCAATAAGTGTCGTGCAGGCATCGACATCAAAAATAGGGCAAAAAAAAGCCCGCCGATTGGCGGGCTCTGTGACCATTGGTCATCACTTCTTCTTTGCTGCCTTCTTCGCTGGAGCGGCCTTCTTGGCAGGAGCGGCCTTCTTGGCTGCGCCCTTCTTCTCGCCATTGACAACCGACTTCAGATCAGCGCCTGCAGAGAAGCGCGCAACCTTGCGTGCAGCGCTCTTGATCGTTGCGCCAGTGGCCGGATTACGGCCTGTGCGTGCGCCGCGCTTTCCAACGCTGAACGAACCGAAACCGATGAGAGAAACGCTGCCACCCTTGCCGAGCTCGGCCTTGATAGCACCGAGGCATGCGTTGAGTGCACTGTCAGCCTGCGACTTGCTCAGACCTGCTCCGCCGGCGATAGCTTCAATCAGCTGTGCCTTGTTCATAGGAGACCCCATGTAGTACAATTGGAGAAAAATGGAATTGACTGTATCGAAATTATTGCGCTCTGACGGGGCTTTTCAAGGATGATTTGTCCACATCGACCTATTTCATGGGCTTTTCATGCTTCTGAGTCGCAGAAAGCCCCATTCCAAGGGGCTTCCAGAGCCTACTACGGCATCATTTACATTTGAA
Source organism: Kapaibacterium sp. (SeqCode) (assembly GCA_046092945.1). Classification (GTDB taxonomy): domain Bacteria; phylum Bacteroidota; class Ignavibacteria; order Kapaibacteriales; family Kapaibacteriaceae; genus UBA10438. The sequence goes on along the minus strand of JBJTEQ010000245.1, from coordinate 483 downwards.
TCGATAAACCGAGTGTCATGATCGCAGCAGCTACGATCTGCGTTGCAAGGCCTGCCACAACACCAGCCACAGCGTCGTCGGCAATCACAGACCAGGCTTCCGTTCTGTCGTTGATGACGTTCATCGGCCATGGCTTCATCACATCGAAGATGCGAAACAGCAGAACGGCCGTCATCCACAACGCAAGCCCGGCGGTAGCTGCAGGAAACATGAGCGTCAGGCTCATGCCAACTGCTTCATCAATGACGACAACGCTTGGGTCGTGTCCCCATGCGCCCTGAATGTGCTTGATGCTCCAGTGGCCGATAATCGTAAACACCACGGCAGCAAGTCCGTAGCCGATCATGATACTCGTTGACGACACGGTGGTGAATAGACTCAGATACAAAGCCGGCAGGGCCACAAGGACGCTGCAGTAGGAGCCGGGCATGATGGGCAACAGTCCTACACCACCAAATGTGGCGACGTAGTCCTGCAATGAGG
>JBJTEQ010000244.1:0-5167 GCA_046092945.1 Kapaibacterium sp. (SeqCode) | reverse complement strand
GCAGCTCATAATGCTGGCCTGAAGATGGAGCGTCAATTGGCAAAGGTTCACGATAAGTACTCAACCGTTCGACCGTGACACACAGCACCTCATGCGCATCCCATCCTCGACACGGAAAGAATTCATCACGGTTCGCGAGCTTCTGCAAGGACCTGTCCAACTGCGCTCGCTCACCGGAGAGATCGGCCTCGACAATCATATCACCGACAAGAGCCTTCACCGTCCGCAGCTAGCTCTCACAGGATTTACCGAGCTCTTCACGTACTACCGAGTGCAACTATTCGGCAACACCGAGTTCTTCTACCTCAAGAGCTGCAGCCAAGAACGGCGTCGTGAAATGTTCGCAACGATCTGTTCGTTCGCCATTCCTGTGATCGTGTGTGCGAACGATCATGTGCTTGACGATGACCTGCTAACGCTGGCTCGTGATCGGGGCAGTGCCGTTCTGACGACTCCATTCGACACGACTAAAACCATCTCCGTCCTGAGCGAGTTTCTTGACGATCAGTTTGGAGACCAGGTAACCATCCATGGATCTTTTGTCGATGTCTATGGCGTAGGAATGCTCTTCGCAGGAGATAGCGGCATCGGGAAGAGCGAGATTGCCTTGGATCTTGTTGAACGCGGACATCGGCTTGTAGCAGACGATGCGACAATGCTGACAAAGAAGCGGGAGAGTATTCTCATGGGTACCGGATCTTCACTAGTAAAGCATCTTGTCGAGATCCGCGGACTGGGCCTTATAGACGTCCGTGAAATGTTTGGGATCAGATCCATCCGCTTTCAAAAGCGATTAGAGATCGTCGTCGAGTTGGAGGTATTCGACGAGGACGGATCGTATGATCGCCTTGGGCTCGACGAAACCTCGATCAATATCATGGGTGTTGATATTCATGCCGTGAAACTTCCGATCTTTCCGGGCAAGAATGTCACCGTGATCTCTGAAACGATTGCTCTGAACTATCTGCTCCGCACCTACGGCTATCACGCCTCCAAGGTGTTTTCGGATAACCTCAACAAACACCTCAACTCTCCCAATGTCCCGGGACGATCCCGCGACCTACGCAACGTAACATATTTCCAAAGTGATGATGAGTAACATGAACCTCGGCTCTTTCTTCCGCAACTCTGTTCTTTCTTGGTTCCTTTCGGCCGCTTTGGCCGTGGTCGTCTCGTCGTGTGGCGGCTCTGACAACGCAGCTACCTCGGACGGTGACGCTACGCCTGTAAAAGGGGACTGGATCGTTGTCCACGAGCTATCGGACCCTGAAGGTCTGAATCCGCTCGTAACCAACGATGCTTCATCAAGCGCAATATTCAATCGAGTGTTTGAAAAACTTCTCGAGCAGGACTTCGAAACCACGGATCTCTATCCGGTCATTGCCGAGTCTCGACCAACTGTTTCGGATGACCATCTTACCTACACCTTTAAGATCCGACAGGGTGTCACGTTCAGTGACGGTAAGCCCCTTACCGCAAGGGATGTTGTTTTTACGTTCAAAGCGGTAAAGAATCCTCTGATCACGGACGCCGCAGCGCTTCGGAACTACTATGAATCAATGGCTGATATCAGTGCACCGAATGATCACACGGTTGTGATCACGATGTCAAAGCCATATTTCCTCGCTGAGTACTTCCTTGGTGGCATCTGGATTCTACCCAAGCATCGCTTTGATCCTCAGTCATTGACCGATTCCTACTCGATAGCCGAAACGAACGACATGGACAAGGCACAGGCGAACGCCGCCATGAAGAAGTTTGCCACGTGGTATAACACACCGGAAGTCAAGCGCGATCCGGCATTGAATATTGGTAGCGGTCCCTACAAGTATGACGAATGGAAAACCGGTGAGAGCGTCTCAATCGCTCGCAACGAGCGTTGGTGGAACGCCGGGAAAGATCCGTGGAACTCTGCCTACGCGGACAAGGTCATCTATAAGGTCGTTAATGACAGAAGCGCTGCCGTTGTAGGTGTGAAGAACGGCGAGATTGACTTCATGGAAGCCGTACCTGCGGCGAAGTTTGTCGAAGAGATCGACACCGTTGCAACGCCGTTCATTGCAAAGGCAACAATCACCATGCAGATCTATTCCTACGTAGGTCTGAACTGCCAGAACCCGATTCTGCAGGACAAAGTAGTTCGAAAGGCGCTGGCACACTGTCTCGATCGTGATGCACTCATTAAGCAAGTTGTCAGGGGGCTGGCCACGCCAGTCAACTCGCCGATCTATAACGATCGCAAGGAGTACGACAAGAGCATTACCGGTGTTGGATATGATCCTGCAAAGGCCAAGGCGCTGCTCGCTCAAGCCGGCTGGTCAGACGTCAATGGAGATGGCGTCCTCGATAAGATGATCAATGGTCGCATGACTCCATTCGTGGTCTCTATCCTTGTGAACGCTGGAAACGAAGCCCGTGAAGCGATTGCCGTTGCTTTCTCCGATGAACTCCGAAAGGTTGGCGTAAAGCTCGATGTTCGCAAGCTCGAGTGGAGCGTTTTCCTCGAGAACCTGCGCACACGCAAGTTCGACCTATCCATCGGAGCGTGGGTGAACGATCCAATCCCAAGCGATCCATATCAGATCTGGCACTCTAGTCAGATCGGTAACAAGGGAAGCAACTATGCCGGTTTCTCCTCGCCTCGTGCTGATCAGCTCCTTGAAATGAATCGCGTGGAATTCGATGAATCGAAGCGAGTCGCCTATATGCAGGAGTTTCAGCGCATCGTGGCTGACGAACAGCCGTATATCTTCCTCTGGAGTCCGCAGTATCCGGCGATCTACAACAAGAGACTCCACGGAGTACGCTTTTCGCTTGTACGTCCTGGATACAATCCGACACAGTGGTGGGTGCCGAAGTCACAGTGGAAGTACTCTCAGGCTCAGTAACGCCCCCTCACAATTGTCCGAGCATCGGACGGTACAACCATGAAACGACACGAGTTGCGCGAGCTCATCGCCTGCGGTGAATCATCGACGCTCGAGTTCAAACGGAAGTTCACCACGGTCGAGAAGATCGCACGGGAGGTGATTGCCCTTGCCAACACCACGGGTGGATATCTGTTGTTGGGAGTTGATGACAATGGCAAGGTTGTCGGCGTCGACTCAGAAAAGGAGCAGATAGACCAGCTCCAGGTAGCACTTCATACAATCGAACCACCGCTTCAATGTCAGATCGACGTTGTAGAGCTCGATTATCGTGATGTTGTCGTGCTGAGCGTCCCCGCCAGCACTGCTCGGCCCCATCAATATGTCGGTGATCAGTCTCTTCGACCCCACGATCGTCCGGTCTTTATCCGTGACGGAGAGCAGTCCGTGCAGGCAAGTAGGGAAATGACCAAGATCCTTCGGGGGATGAATCCGGATTCGCCTCCGATGACGTTGTCTATTGGAGACAGGGAGCGACGGCTTTTTTCGTACCTCGAACGTCATCAGCGTGCGAGCGTTGCGGACTTTGCCCGGTTGGTAAACATCTCACGACGCCGTGCATCACAGATACTGGTCAAGCTTGTGCGGGCTGGCGTGCTGCATATTCGCCATGACAATGGGCACGATTACTACACGCTTGTCTGACGGAGGCGTCCGTTGGTATGGTCGATCAGCGACTGCGCCAGCTTCCGAAGAGGTAGGGGGCAGATCATCTGCTCTGTTGCACTTTCGTGCTCATCGGTGATCTTCGACATAAACAGTCGAACGCGTCGGGCATCACTGGTAAAGGCACCTTTGTGATGGACGACCATTCTCAGGAGACTGATAAATCCCCGCAATGCTTCGGCGCCGTGGAACCGTAGGTTGCGCGTTGAGTATACCTGCAGGTTAGCCATCTTACGCTCTGCTAGCTCAACCTTACCCTGCAAGAGATTTGCCGTGACCTCGTACATCAACATGATCGGTCCGAGCCCCATTCTGTCCTGCAGAACAAGGTCAATCGAGTTCATTAGCGTCGTTACCCTTTTCGTAGCGGAAATCACAGGCTCAGAATGGTAACCAAGCATAGCACCAAGATCATAATACGCGGTGATGACCATCTGTCTCTCCTGATCGAGCGGGTCTGCTGACCCGATTCCATGCGTCAAATCCTGAAGGATCAATTGCCGGGCGCGGTCCCATTGGCCAAGTCTCATCACAGCGGTTGTTTGAATTCGTGATATGTCACATTGCAGATAGTCGCGATGGAAGGTTTCAGGATTCAGTCCTTCGATCATTTCAAGCACGGTAGCATATTCCCCGAGAGCCAAGTATGCCTTCGCCCGGGAAACCATGAGCCATTGTCCTACCCATTGCATGAGCGAAGGGAGCTTCGTCAATTGCTCCGTTACCGAGTTCAGCACGGTGATTGCTTCATCATTCTTTCTGCACACGAGTAGCTGTTGCACTTCAAGAGCGACAACACAGAGATTCATCACCGGATCACTTGAATCCGCAGCATACACAAGCAACTCTGTCCGTGCTTGCTCAAGTTCACGCTCCTTTGACGTATCGGAGACATGACGCCGATATTCAAGACAACCAATCAGGAGCTCCTCTGCTCTGCGTCGAAGATGATCAGCATCGCGCCAGCGACGTCTTTCAGTATCAAATCGCGCATTCGTCCGTTCGTCATCTGGCCGTTCTTGCATTGCAACGATTATATCCGCCGCAAGCACAGCAAAGGTAGATTCACCGGCACTGGAGGCTCGTTGGAGTGCCCTGCGTGCAAGTTCAGCCCCTTCATGATTGTGACCATGCTGATGAAGAATAATGGCAGATGATAGCTGCTGGAAAAAACTCAGATTCGTTCCAAGTACTTCATCTGTTCGCACAACACCGGTTGCAGAGGCAACGAGTTCTTCACAGAGTCGGACCACCAAACGTGATCTTCGCGTCTGTGCGCGTTGCCACCGCAGCCTCTGTGCATCAAGTTCATCGCGATCGGCATCATCGTCTCCATGAGATCTCCACATGCCCGGATCATCAACATCACGAGAAAGAGCCGCTATCACGCGATCCGGTGTTCTACCGGAGTGTTCTGCGATCACTCCTGCTAACGCGTTGATCAGATGTGTACCATCCATAATTCTCATACCAGGATACGACATTCATAACGTCATCTAATTTGTCAAACATCCTTCGTACCATTTGGGCCAGAAACACCAAAGGGGCGACCCACTATGTGAATCGCCCCTCTG
>JBJTEQ010000243.1:0-2556 GCA_046092945.1 Kapaibacterium sp. (SeqCode) | reverse complement strand
GTCGTCCCCGTGCCGACCACATCGATCGGAGTAGAGACGGCGATCTCCGGCAGCTCGGAAGCGCCGGGGAGGATCGTGTTTGATGCACCACGGGAACCCGTGCGATACATGGCCTCGACGGCGATACAGAACGCGTCGTTGATCGGTGTGCCGCTGGCGGCGCATGCATCAACGAGAGCGGCAAACGGCAGCGTGCCTTTGCCGATGCGATCCCAGGTAGAGCGCAGGACGTTGCCCGGTAAAGTCGAGAGAACATTGCCAAACCAGCCCCATACATAGCCGGTCTGTGCCGAGGAGCGGGACATTGGCCACGTAGCCGGACGATTCAGCAGAGCTGATGCGTAGTAGGCCCAGTCGCGCACATCGGGCCAGCATCGGATTTCCATCCAGGTAGAGGTTAGCTCGTAGAGCATTCGCTGGTCTGCGCGCGACGCATACGAACCGTTCTGCACGGCGTGATGAAACTCATGCGCACAGGTGATGCGAAGGGCATCGATGCCGGTGGTCGTGTAGGACGGGCGTCCATTCGAGGTGGAGTCCGACTCGCTGTAGTCATTATCGATCTCAAGGAACGTGGTCCACAGCTCCGTTGGACTCTGCCGGATCATCCGGTCAGGACTGGTGATCCCGTAATACCCCGTTGGTCCGAGGTTGCGAACGTACACATCCAAAGCACCCGAACCGCCGTCAGTGCCATCGGAAGGGGGCGGAAGGTACCTAAGGGTATCGATCTCGACGCGCCACGCATGCACAAAGGCGGCGCTGACCTGGTCAATGTAATCCGGCAGGCCGTTGCGATCTGCGTCGCGCGGGTCAACTGCGTTGGGTCCGGTGGTGTCGTAATGGATCCGGAAGGCCCCTTTCATCACCTCAACAGAATAGGGGAGCGTTGGACGTGTAGCGAGGAGTTGTCCGCTCTTGAGGCGCTTGATGTAGTCTGTGCCGAAGCGATCACCCGTGCCGCAGCGATCGGGAAGTGATTGCTGGGCTGCGCAGAGGTGGACAAAAAACAAAAACGCGAACAGGACCAATCCCATTCGCGAGCCATTGTTGCTGACCGGCCAAGCAGGAGTGCTCAGCGGAACATTTCCTTGATCATTCCCCACGTGCGCTTGATACCACTGACGTTGTGGACAACACCGACGCTATTCGAGTAACTGGCATTCTTGTCGGTGGTAACGATCTTTAGTCGGTAGGTAAAGTAATTGCGAGCAACCGAGCCATCGTTCGTGCCATCGCGCTTGCCAAAGGCTTCGTCGTCCGTGTAGGAGTAAGACTGATTGCTTCCCTTGGCGCTCACAGATCCAATGTAGCGGAACACGTTGTCCGCACCGGCGCGCTCAACATCATAGGCGGCAACGTCGGACTCGACCGTTGACTTCCATTCGACTACGATTGAGTTGCCGTTGGACTTGGCCTGGAAGTACTGTAACGTCACCTGAACGGCCTCAGCCGTCAGAACGCCCAGCAGCAATGCCAGTATGATGGACAAGCGTTTCATCGCCCGGCAATATACTATCCGGAGGGCTTTTCCGTACTATTGCGCCATGCGCATTATGGGAAGTTTTTTACTCGGTGTGTTCAGCAGAAAACAGCTGATTCTGCTGGGGGGTCTGCTTGCTTTTAGCACGTCTGCAAGTACAGCTCAGATTCTCCGCGGCATTGTTCAGGGGCCAGACTTCGACGGCGTCATGCGTCCGGTATCGAGGGCAGCCGTTCTCTGGAAAGGGGCTTCAAAGGTCATCCTGACGGATTCCTCGGGCGCCTTTGAGCTTTCGCGCATTTCCGGACTCGACACGCTCCTTGTGCGACATCCCGGCTTTACCGGACAGAAACTCGTCCCGCAGGGTGCATCGATAGTGGTGACGCTGGAGCCCCTCGCCGCTGCAGCAATCACCGTGGAGGCCGAAGAGACGGGTATTACATCAGCGCCGATCCGCAAGGAAGTGATCTCCCGGTCTGACCTGAACAAAGCCGCCTGCTGCTCCCTGGCCGAGTCCTTCGAGAAGAACCCCTCGGTCGAAGTCTCTTTTTCTGACGCCGTCAGCGGAGCAAAACAGATCCAATTGCTTGGCCTTCGGGGCATCTATACGCAGTTTCTGGTTGAGGCGGTACCGCTCATCCGTGGCGTGGAGATGCCGTTTGCGCTGGACCACGTGCCGGGTCCGTTCATGGAGTCGATCAGCATCTCCAAGGGTTCTTCGACTGTTACCAACGGGTATGAATCGGTAACCGGACAGATCAACATCTGCATGCACAATCCGCGTACAGCCCCTTCACTGTATGTGAATGCCTATGCTAACACCATGCAGCGATACGAGCTCAATCTGTACGGGGCTCAGCACATTACTGATGAGCTGAGTACCATGACGATGGTGCATGGTCGGGTGATGGACATGGCCATGGACAACAATGGCGACGGGTTTGCCGACGTGCCAACGTTCCGGCAGATCAATGCTGTGCACCAGTGGAGTTTCAACAACGACGAGATCGAGTGGCAGGTGTTTGTGCGAGGTATGCGCGACCGCTACCAATCGGGACAAAGTGTGCTGGGTC
>JBJTEQ010000242.1:0-3254 GCA_046092945.1 Kapaibacterium sp. (SeqCode) | reverse complement strand
GGTGAAGATTCTGCGTTAGCGGGCTACAACGAACTTTGCCCGGGCGGTGAGAACGCCATCTGCGAACTCAACCGTGTACATGCCCGGAGCAAGCATATCCGTCTTCAGACGCACATCGAATGACTGCCCCGATGTGGTGATTGACTGAGTGACGACCTTGCTGCCGTTCATGTCAAAGATCGTCATCCGTGCGGCGGCGCTCGGAGTCTGATCGAGATTCAACCGAACAGTGACGTCGCCATCGGCTGGGATCGGACCGAGCACGCGCAACAGTGATGAGGCCAGCTCATCGTCATCAACGGATGTGCCACCCATGACCACGACTGCTGCAGCCGATGAGGTGACCGTTCCGCAACCGCCGGTAACAGCACAGGTGTATTGTCCTTCGTCTGCCTTCGTTGCCGCAGCGATGGTAAAGTCTGCAGCGGTTGCTCCGGTGATTTCAACGCCACCCTTGCTCCACTGATAGGCAAGTGTCGAACCAGTAGCAGCTACCGACAGCGTAAAGGACTTGCCCTGATCCACCGTCAGCCCTGCTGGTTGCTTGGTGATCTCAGTCGGCGTTCCAGCAAGAACATTGGCCGTTGTCGAGGTAACGCTTGGGTTACAGGTAGCGGTCACAAGACAGTCATACTTGCCGAGCGTCGAGGCATCAACCGATGCGATCGTATAGGTGGATTCCGTTGCACCGGTGATGTTCACGCCAGCCTTGCGCCACTGGTACTTAAGTCCGGCGCCGCTTGCCGTGATCGTCAGGGTTGCTGGCTTTCCGCCGCAGGCGGAAACATCGACCGGCTGCTTGGTGATCGCCGGAGGATTTGAGATCATAAATGGCGTGATGAGTTCGTTGACATGTCCATGGATCGTCGTAACACGAGCCAGGTATGGTCCAGGGGCCACAGCAGGAACCTTCCAGAGGTAGCTGCGACCACCGACATTTTTCGCAACATCCGTCCAAACATTTGACCCTGCTGCAGAATACTGAATCTGGAACTTCGCCGTGTCGGCAAAGCCCTGTGCCGACCATGATATCGGACGACTTGCACCAACGCAATAGATTTCACCGCCGGATGGAGCCGTCAGCTCAACCACACCGAATGCGTGCTTGGCAACGTATCCGTGCAGACCTGTTGATGCCTTCGATGCAGACTTGGGATAGGTGGTCAGATTGGTCGATGTGGTGCTTGCAACGTAGTATGGATTGCCAAGCGGATCAGTCGAAAGGGCCTTTACGGTGTCTTCGCCATTGCCTGACACATACGTGGCATAGATGTTTGTTGAGAGATTGACTGACGCAATAAAACCGTCAGTCGGACCCGAACGGGTGGAGACAATACCACTTCCCGTTAGAGGGAAGTTCTCCGAGTTTGTCGTGCCGGCCATAAGAACCGTAGAGCCAGAAGCTATCCGCAATGCATACGCAGCATCATCACCCGAACCGCCGTAATAGGTCGTACCCACCAACTCGCGTCCATCATCAGCAAAGACTGAGAGGAACGCATCGCGCTTGCCAAAAGTCGTGGTATTCAGCGTACCGATCGCCGGAAGATTCGTCGACGTGGTCCATCCGGTGATATAGGCGCGTCCCAGTTCGTCCACGGCAATTGCTGTAGCTTCCTCATCCGTGTTACCGCCGAAATAGGTCGAGTAGGTACCGTCATCGGTCGTTGCCAGCGTGAGGTCGCGACTGAACTTGGTAACAAAACAATCCGTAATGCCGCCGTTATACGAGTCATCGGCCGGCTTGCGACCAGAGGCGAATCGGTCGGCTGTTGGTGCAATCTCAAAGTTTGACGACATCGTCGAACCCGTGACAAACACGCTATTGGACTTGTCGATGGTCATTGCCGTGATGATATCGTTATTCGAACCACCAAAGAAGCGCGAGAGCTGCATTGAACCGTTGGCTGAGAACGTCGCCACGAAACAGTCGATCTGCCCCTGGTTTGCGCCGCCGCCGGGCAGTACCCGTGTTTCCCCCGGACGTCCCCATCTGCCAGGGATGGTAACGGTATACGTGGCTGGGAATGTTACCGGGAAGTTGGTCGTCGAATTTGTGCTACCGGCAATGAAGATGATACCTTCTTGATCTACAGCAATGGCGCGAGCGACATCGTCCTTGTTGCCGCCATGATAAAACCCAACGATGAGCTTGGTAAGCGTCGAATCAAGCTTGGCAACAAAGGCATCTGAAAGCGCTTTGTAGATCTTGCCTGTAACGCCGGAAGTCGTTGGAAAATCGTTGGAGATTGTTTCACCACAGACGTACACGTTGTTTGACTTATCGCGTGTTAGGGCTCGAATGCGGTCGTCTGCACCACCGCCGATGAACGTATAGGAGAGAACATTATCGAGTCTCGAATCCATCCGGACAACGAAACCATCCAGCTTACCCTTTACTGCCGTACTATAGCCACCTGGAGCACCTGGAAGACTGAGCTCGGACGTGTTTCCAGCTACGATAACATTGCCGTTACCCATGTACTCGAGGCTAACGATCTCATCGTCCCCGTTGCCGCCGATGAATGAACCGTAGACGGTCGAGGTGACCGGAGTAACATCGGCTAGCTCTTGTTTGGCACCACCAAGGATCTCATAGCGGAGTCCCGAGAGTTCAGCCCCCTGACGCGCTACAACATTGCGTGCCACGCGGCCATCGTCGACGAGCGAGTACGTGAACGTCACGCCCGGATAGTAGTCCACAAGCGATACGCGAGACACTACCGGAGCGGAAAACCACTGCGATGCGTCGCTACCCTTGATAAAGGATACCGTTGCAATGGCCTCGCCGGTGCGCTGCTCGAACCGCGGGTTAACGTCGCGGAAAGCCTCCTGAGTGACCGTACCGGTGCGGATGCGGTCGGCTGAGACCTCGAACTTGTCCGTAACAACGCCTGTTCTCGTGATCCAGACGTTTGCACCGTTTTGACGCACAGCGTACAGAACGTGCGACGGCCACTGCCCTACGTTGGCGATAAAGCCTTTCAGGTTGGCCGTGCCGGCATTGGTTTCAGCGGCAGAAGCCATTCCTGAGGCCACAAATAGAAGAACGAGGCCCGTCAGGACAGCTGTCCGGAATGTCGGGGTAGTGTTTTGGTCCATGTGGGGAGTGCGATGTAAAAGGAAACTGGAATCCAACATTTAAAACTAACACGAAAACCGCTTTCCGGTTAAAGAACAAACGAAACAAAACCGTCCGCCGGTAAACGGGCGGACGTTCTCGTATCATTTCGTTCCAGTTTGTCGTGTGTTCC
>JBJTEQ010000241.1:0-2539 GCA_046092945.1 Kapaibacterium sp. (SeqCode) | reverse complement strand
TGCCGAAGCTGCGGGAGGATAACGAGAAACCCGAGGGGACCGATCCGCTCTGCAGTGGTTACGTTCAGGAGCCCATCATCCGGCCGTGCCTGCGGAGCGATTCCGATACCCGAGCCGAACCATTGGCAGTTGGCAACGGCTACGAGAAGGGGGCTTGCTGATGTTGCCTGGCCATCGGTTTCCAGATCCACGGGCTGAGCACGATAGCGGGTAAAGGCCAGAACGGCCGCCGCAGCATAGCCGATATCCGGAGGAAGGCCCCGCATCATCCGGTTGTACACATTGAGTACTTCTGCCGTGATGCCGGTGCTGAGCACATTGATCCCGTATCTCACAACGGGCTGACCAGACGTCCCTGTGAGAGTTGCCTTCATCACGTCCCATTCAACAATGCGTTGCTGCGCAAGACGCTCCAGCACATCACCTGCGGAACGTCGCAGCCCTAGCATCCGCGCCGCATCGTTTCCGGAGCCACTCGGCAGGATGCATATTGGTGGTCGGTTACTTTGTGGACGGCGCATCAATCCGTTGATGACCTCGCTTACGGTTCCATCGCCCCCTACAACAATCACGCGTGAGGCTTCATCGGGCAACAATGCAGCCAGTTCTTCGGCATGCCGTGCGTAGGCGGTAAAGGTGGGCTGAACGCCAACGCCATCGGACACTGCGGCGAGTTCCTGACAACCGCGACGTCGGGCATGGGCAATGATATGCGTACTCACGGAGGAATCTACGAAAGGCCACGGCAGGCCGTAGCTTTGTCGCACTATTCATGCAGAGGAGCAGCGGCGTGCAGGTAGGCTTTACATGTCAGTGGGATCGTGTGGACCGGCGTCGCACGTGGTCACACACACCCTACCACCTGCTCACGGCGCTTCAGCATGAAGGGGGCATCGTAGATGTTCCGATGGAGCTGCCTCGCGCGCCGGAGCTGCTCATTAAACTCTGGTACGCTCGACTGCATGCGACCGGACTGCTCAGCGTTGCCTCGTGGACACCGGCGATGTATCGGTTACGTCATGCTGCACTTCGTCGAGCCGTTGACCTCGCACCGCAGTGTGATGCCATCCTTACCATCGGTGAGCATGGGCCAATCGACAGGCCACAGTTCGTCTATCAGGATCAGAGCGTTGGTCAGTTCATCGAGTACTTCGAACAGCATGGTGTGATGGCCGATGTGCGCGACGTTCCTTCGATGCGTCTGCTTCGCAAGCGCACGGCAATCGAACGCGAAACGTACCGGACTCTTGCCGGCGTATTCACGATGAGCGCATGGAATGCCCGACACCTTATTGCATCCGGTTGCATTGATGCTGCTCACGTCCATGTTGTTGGAGCCGGCATCAACGTTGCCAGCGAGCTTCCGACAGAGGACGATGTAGCGCGACGACTTGCAAAGACTCAGCGGACCGTGCTCTTTATCGGACGTCATTTTGAGCGCAAAGGCGGAGATGTGGTTGTTGCCGGCGTGCAGCATGCACGGCAGATGTCGGGCACAGATATTCAACTTGTTGTTGCCGGACCAACCGCGTGGCCGTTGCCGGGTGAGCCCCCTTCATGGGTGCGCTTCATCGGCGATGCTCCTCTGGAGCGTGTGCAGTCCGAGTTGCGCCAGGCCGATGCTCTGGCGCTTCCATCTCGCTTCGAAGCCTATGGCATAGCTGTTCTGGAAGCACTTGCCGCCGGCGTTCCGGTGATCGGCCGGAATGACTTTGCCATGCCCGAGATGATTGATGGGGGGCTCACCGGCGCTCTTGTCGATGGCAACACAGCAGAAGAGTTCGCCGAGGCAGTGCTCAACGTGCTGGGTAACGAAACCATCGCCTGGGAAACGCTGCGTCGCGCTCCCGAGGTGCGCGCACAACACGCATGGTCGGCCGTGGCCAGGAACATGTTGGAGATCATTGGAAAGTCGTAACGGCCTGGTCGTTACTATCGCTGCACGACTATCTGGTGAGACCGTCGTGAAGCAGCATTTACCGCAACGAGCCGGTACACGCCACGTGAGAGTTCACGCAGATCAACTTGAAGGTGTGAACCTGTTGACGTGAGGTTCATGCAGACTGCGCCGGTCACGTCCATGATGATGATGTTGTCTCCACCGCGAAGTCCTTCAACAGTGCAGATATCGCTTACCGGATTCGGCGCAATAGTCATTGATGAATGTTCATCCTGCTCATTCACCGACGTTTCCTGAGTGAGGATACTCACAAGGCGCGCCGCTATTGTCACGGGTTCGGACGGACCCTGGTTCACCAGAACCGCCAGACCAACGTCGATCGATGGAACGTAAAGAACGATACTTTCATAACCACGGATCGAACCGGTGTGACCAAGCACAACATTGCCCGAGAGTGTCTGACGGGATACGCCAGTCCGTATGTGACAGTATCAACGTAGGTGTGCATCTCGTCCAGGGTAGCTTTCGATACAACTTCACCACGATGCAGCGCCCTCATAAACGTGGCGATCTCCCGTGCCGTAGAGAATACGGCACCGGCAGTCCACGCACCGCTGAAGGCTGCGTTGATTGACACGT
>JBJTEQ010000240.1:0-2230 GCA_046092945.1 Kapaibacterium sp. (SeqCode) | reverse complement strand
CTCAGGCTTTTTTCTTCATCCATTGGCATCTGTCCCACTACTCCCGCTCCGCTTCGGCCCCTACGGTCGCCGGCAAGCGCCTGCTCCCTCCGTGCCTCGCTCCGCTCACTTTCCTGTCGCCGCCTCCGGCGGCACCGGCTCGGCTCCAGACGAACTCAGGGCAAGGCGGAAGCCCAGGTAGCGGTTCGATTGGACGAGCCCGTAGCGGGACGCCGACCGGCAAAACCAGGCGGTGCGGCCCCAGCTGCCGCCCCGGGCGACCCGGCCGGAGGCACTTGCCGGCCCCTGCGGGTCCGTCACCGCACCCTTCGGGTAATCACCATACCAGTCACTGCACCACTCCCACACGTTTCCGTGCATGTCATAAAGACCCCAGTCATTCGGCCTTTTCTGCCCCACTGGATGCGTCTGGCCGCCAGAGTTGTCCTCGAACCAGCCGTGCTCTCCCAACTGGGATTCATCGTCACCAAACGAATATTGCGTCGTCGATCCCGCCCGGCACGCATATTCCCATTCCGCCTCCGTCGGTAGCCGATAGACCCGCCCGGCACGCCGCTCTTCCGGAAGCTCCGAGAGTTTCTTGCAAAACTCAACCGCGTCATCCCAGCTCACCTGCTCCACAGGGCGGTCGTCGTCCTTCCAGTTGCTCGGCACACTTCCCATCACCCGCTTCCACTGTGCGTTGGTTACCTCGTAAACCCCGATGTAGAAGGGTTGCGTCAACGTCACCCGATGAGGTGTCTCGTCCGAATCGCCTCCAGCCTGACCCATTGTGAACGTGCCCGCAGGAAGAAGCTTGAGCTCGATACCGATCGAATTGCGGATCGGGGGCAATGCAAGGACACCCTCGCGGAGTAGCGGTTCTGCGATCTGTTCACTCTGCTTGACGAGTGAGCCGATTTTTTCGTTCTTCGGGTTCAGCGCAAGATATTCCCTGCCCACCTTCAAAATCCCCATCGCCTCTTCCGGTGTGACTCGGGAGTCTGCCCTGGCCTCCTTTACGAGCTGAACAATCTCGTTCTCCAAGGCCAAGGCGCGTCTCACACGGGTGATAAACTCCTGGTCATCCCCGGAGTAATCCTCCATCGCCGCTTTCGCGAGCGCTGCCGCTGCAGCCGGTACATCGCCAGCATCCATAGCCGCCCGCGCCTTCGAGAGCCGTGTATCCCGTCGCTCAAGTAGTTGCCCGTGAATCTTCGCAAGATCCTGCCGGTCACCGCGTAATGACACCGCCCGCCTCACGAGTGGCATCAGCCCGTCGATCTCCTTCCGGGTGATCCGCTCCGCGATCGTCGCAATCAGCGATTCAGACTCTTCCTTCTTTTCTTGGCACTCTCTCAAGTGGGCGGTCGCGGCGGCATCGCGAAGCGGTTCCGGAATCGACTCGATCGCGTGGATCGCTGCCGGGTAATCCCAGGCCGCAACGTGGGCCTGGGCCTCCGCCAAGTTTTCCGCAGCGATCGCTGACTGCCGGTCTCGCTCGGCTGTTGTCGATGCGCTAAAAGACGCACCCCATTCCGAAAACTCGGCGAGGTCGGGGTGGGCTTCCTCAGCCAGTTCGGCGGCCCGGGCCAATGCCTGATCGAATGCCAGCAAACCCAGCAGCGATTCGGCCTCAGCCCGTTTGGCGACAAGCACGCGCCGCTTCTCGTCCAGCAGGGCCGGCTGGTTCCCGCCGCATTCGCCGCACACACCGTCCCACACGGGGATTTGGGCGTCGCATTTCAGGCACGCCACTCGCAGGCTCGCACCGCATTTCGGATTCCGGCAGAACTTCTTTGTCAGGTCGCTCGTAACCGTACCGCACGCCTTGCACTGGCCCTCCTGCAGCTCGTCGGGCACTACGGCCGACTTCGCCTTGCTGGCGCCGACGCCCTTGAGGGCATCACGTAGTTCTCGGGCTGTCTGGTAGCGCAAGTCCTTTCGGTCCTCGAGTGCCCGCGTGAGCACATCCTGAAGACTATCGGGCACATGCCGAACAGCGATCACCTTCGGGCTCCTGCCCGTGACCATCTGGTAGACCGTCGCGGCGAGGCTCCAGAGATCTGACCTCGCGTCAACTTCTGACGCATCTCGCCGCTGCTCGGGCGGCATGAAGTCGGGTGTGCCCATCACGGCGCCAGTCATCGTCATGCCGTGGTCAGTCGCCTCGGCCTTGGCGAGACCAAAGTCAGTGAGCTTGGGCAGGCCATCCTTGTTGAGCAAGACATTCGCCGGCTTGATGTCACGG
>JBJTEQ010000239.1:0-3027 GCA_046092945.1 Kapaibacterium sp. (SeqCode) | reverse complement strand
ACCCATGCACGTACGGAGATCATCTTCGCCTTTGAGGAACGTTCGAGAAGCACCTCATTGAGTGCTGTGCTGCGAACACCACCGACCTCGACCTCAATGGTTGTGCGGTCAACAATGCGATATGACCCCGAGATCACACTGGCAATAGCTTCGTCGAGTTCGGTCATCGAGAACTCGGCAAGAAACCCCAGCTTGCCAACATTCACACCCATGATCGGTACATCAGTACCCATCAGCAGGCGCGCAGCCGCAAGCAGCGTACCGTCACCTCCGAAGGTCATCACCATGTCGGCCAGCTTCTGAAACTCGGATACGTCGCGGACCTTGCAGAGGGCGGAGGTTTCGACATCAAGATGCTGAGCCCCCTCCTTACTGATCACCACCTCGATGCCTTCCTGATGAAAGCGTCGCACAGCCTTCTGCACCCCGGCAATTGCTTCCGGACGTGCCATATAGGCCATGATGGCAATACAGCGCATTACGCTAAGGAGCCGGTAGTAGAAGGGGCGTCGGGGTTGCCCATTTCGTCGACGTAGTTCAGCTTGAGCGAGCTGATCGTCTGATCAAGGAATCGCGACTCTTCCCCGTCGAGATTCCCATTGGTCTTTTCTTTGAGCACTTCCAGTATGTCGATGACGTACTTGGCGTGCTCGAGACTCTTCGACAGCTGATTGGTTGCCGGGTTGAGCATCTTTCCGAGGGCTACCAGGCCTTCGAATTGATACATCTGAATCAAGTTCAGGAATGTCAGTTTCATACGAGGATTGTTGCAAGTTCCATGAGATATCCCGGCACCGGCTTGCGAGTGGTCCAGGTTTCTTCGAGTGGCACTGAGCGGACGCTTCCGGCCACCTCTCCGATCATCACATCCGAGCGTCCGGCCAACAGCGCATCCACGGCTGCAGCACCAAGACGCGATGCCAGAACACGGTCGCGGACAGTTGGAGAGCCCCCTCGCTGGATGTGTCCGAGGATCGACACCTTGGATTCGAGACCGTAGCGGCTGTGGATCTCCTTGCTGATGCCAAGCGCGCCGCCGAGTTCGTCACCTTCGCCAACGATCACCACTGTGCGTTTATCGCGACCCTGCGTGACAATGCGACGGTAGAGCTCATCGATATCGGTCATCGTCTCCGGAACGGCGATGTACTCCGCACCGCAGGCAATGCCAACATCCATGGCGATAAACCCTGCGTGACGTCCCATGACCTCGATAAAGAAGAGGCGTCCGTGGGAGTCTGCGGTATCGCGGATCTTGTCAATTGCCTGAGCGGCCGTGTTGATGGCCGTATCGTATCCGATGGTATAGTCCGTGCCGGCCAGATCATTGTCGATCGTACCCGGCGTGCCAACGATCGGAATGCCATGCTCGGTCCAAAGGGCGTGAGCGCCATGAAATGTACCATCCCCTCCGCAGGCGATAACGCCATCGATTCCATTCTTCCGAAGCTGATCGGCAGCTCGTGTGCGACCATCTTCGTCGAAGAACTCCTCGCAGCGCGAAGTCTTCAGGATCGTGCCGCCACGATCAATGATGTTTGCGGTTCGTATTCGGTCAAGGGGCTCAAATTGCCCCGCGATCATCCCGGAGTAACCACCGATAATACCGATGACCTCAAGACCACATTTTTCGCCCACGCGCTCCACTGCCCGGATGTGGGCATTCATGCCGGGAGCGTCGCCTCCACTGGTGAACAATGCAATTCGTTTCATGGCCTGCGAAGATACGGGGCACACCGAAACTCCCGCTTAGGCGGGGCATTACGTGCATTACGCCAATGTTACGAAATAGTAACTCGGCGTTACCTGAATGTTACCATACGTTTGCGCCGTAACAATTCACTAACCTCTTCGTAATACTGCGAAAGTCGTCATGAACAGTTTTCGACGCATCGCTCTCAGCACGAGCATCCTCTTCGGGATCCTGTGCTTTCTGCCCAGCCAGGTCTGGTCGCAGGCTTCAACGCAGTCCCATGGAAGTTTCGACTTCAACTCCGACGGCGTCGTGTTCCAGTCGGCCGATTCCAGCACTCGGGTTCTGATGCGCTTCCGGATGCAGAACTGGGCCACCTACACGACCAAGAACATGACCGATGACGACGAACTCGATCTCTCGGCAGGCTCGATGGACCTGGTAACGCGCCGCCTGCGCCTGCGTTTTGGCGGAGCGCTCGTCGATCCGCGCCTTACGTTCAACCTCCAGCTCTCGTTCTCTCGTTCAGATATGGACTGGAATGACACGCAGTTCCCCAACATCATTCGTGATGCCATGGTGTTCTGGAATTTTAGCCGCGATCTGCAAGTCGGATTTGGCCAGACAAAGCTCCCTGGCAATCGTCAGCGCGTGATTTCATCAGCTGACCTTGAGATTCCAGATCGCTCGATTGTAAACGGTGCGTTTAATCTCGACCGCGACTTCGGATTCCAGGGCTTCTGGCGTCCGATCCATGGCGACATTATCGTGAACCTTCGCGGCGCTATCTCGTCGGGAGATGGGCGCAACCAGCCCGTCATTCCGGGCGGAGGCCTTGCCTACACCGGACGTGTTGAAGTGCTTCCCCTGGGCGCTTTCACCGGAGGGGGCGACTACTTTGAGGGTGACATTCTGCGTGAGCAAAAGCCCAAGCTGAGCGTCGGTGTGTCATATCAGCGCAACGACCGTCAGACAAAAACGCGCGGGACACTCGGAAAGGCGCTGTTTGCACAGCGCTCGTCTGACATTCTCTACGCAGATGCTCTCTTCAAGTACAGTGGCCTGTCATTCTATACGGAATACGCCAAGCGCACTTCTAACGACCCGATCACCTACCGCGATACAACCCGGAAAGAAGCCTCAGCAATCTTCGTCGGCACCGGCTACATGGCTCAGGTGTCCTACGTATTCCCCTCAATGTGGAACGTCGCAGCACGCTATGCCGTCGTTGATGCCGGCTCACAACTTGCCGGACTTTCGGAATAAACCAAGCAGACCAAAATCGCCGGTGTTGTTTGATACTACTTCAACCCTCACCGTGTAAAGGCCAATTT
>JBJTEQ010000238.1:0-2384 GCA_046092945.1 Kapaibacterium sp. (SeqCode) | reverse complement strand
ATGGAGCACCGAAGGGGGCCGGCATCTCAGCAACGCTGCTGACCGAAAATGGATGGAGCGTGCCCAAAGAGATCAAGATCGATCGGTACTACAATCAAGACCAGTTCTCGGAACTGTGTCTTGACCCCAGCGGTATGATCCTGATGATGACCGTGCAGCGCGATGACAGCAGAGGACAGAAGGATATCTATGTGTCGCGCCGCAAACCGAATGGCATGTTCAGTGAGCCGATCAACTGTGGCCCCGTGCTCAACACATGGGGCAATGAGATCTCGCCGTTCATTGCGGCTGACGGCGTTACGGTTTTCTTTGCAACGGATGGTCGCAAAGGTTACGGTGACATGGATATCTGGATGTCTCGGCGACTTGACGACACCTGGACCAACTGGAGCGAGCCGAAGAATATTGGTCCGGTGATCAACACGCCGGGCTGGGATGCCTACTTCACCATTCCGGCAAAGGCCGACTACGCATACTTCAGTGCAGCAAGTCCGACCGACGGAAGCTCGGATCTCTATCGCGTTCGGCTACCAAAGGGACTGAAGCCCCTTCCCGTTGCACTCATCAGTGGACGGGTTCTCGACGCATCCACGAAGAAGCCTATCGCAACGGCGGTTAGCTACGAGAGCTTGACCAAAGGTGTTACCGCCGGTATTGCCCGAAGCGAGCCAACGAAGGGATCGTACAGCATTGTTCTACCGGTTGGTGATTTGTATGGCTTCCGTGCAGAGCTCGAAGGTTTTTACCCAGTGAGTGATCAGCTCGATACGCGTTCATTGGCCGAGTACACCGAGATCACCCGAGATCTCTATCTCGCACCGATCACCAAGGGTCAAGTTGTTACTCTCAACAATGTCTTCTTCGACTTCCGCATGTCCGAGCTTCGCCCTGAGTCGCATGCTGAACTCGATCGTCTGGCAGCCTTTCTTATTCAGCGTCCGACGATGGTGATTGAGCTCGGTGGCCACACGGACAATGTTGGAAGCACGGGCTTTAACAACGACCTTTCACGACAGCGCGTGAATGCTGTCAAAGACTACCTCGTCAGCCGTGGCGTCGAGTCGGTCCGCATGAAGGCCGTCGCCTACGGAGCAACAAAGCCCCTTGTCAAGAACAACTCCGACGATGCCCGTCGGCGCAACCGTCGAGTGGAGTTCCGCATTGTCTCCATGTAAGGGGCTCTGCCGGCGACTCGTGCGCGGTGTCGTGATGATGCTCATCGGAGTATCATCTCTTTTTGCGAAATCGGATGATTGGAACGAAGAGCGTCTTCCTGATGACTCTGTTCATCAGCGTTCAGCATGGTTCCGTCTTGTAGAGGCCGGCCACCGTAATGTCTTCGACCTAATGAGGGAGATGACGGCAGATACGTCGATTCGCAGCGGACATCGCACGCGTCAATGGAAGATCGCCCAGCAGTGGATCGCCAAGCTTCGTCCACTGGCCGACGCCAATGGTAACGTCGAAGTGCTGGAGCCGTCGCTCTATGAGATCTTTGCTGAGCGCTCGCGGCGCAGGCAGCGAGACGAATCGCCACAAGCAAATGACCCGCGTTGGGAGGGGATAGGCCCGTTTGGTTGGGATACGAGTGCTGTTCTGGCAACCGGATCGCAGGGCATTGGCGTTGTGCGCAGTCATGTTGTCTGGCCTGCGGACCGACGACTTGTTCTTGCCGGCACAATCTCTGCCGGCATCTGGCGTAGCACAGATGCTGGCCGAACATGGAGTGCGGTTGCGCCGGATGAACCCATCCAGTAGGTGAATCGATTCGATGTTTCCTGTCAAGTTGTTTATGACGCAAACAATGCCGGGCTGTATGTCTCGCTTGATAAGGGGCTCACATTCAAGCGTTTGACGCTCACGGGAGATGTGGCCCTCACGCAGGCCGTGGGAGTGGATCTGTGTATCGCTGACCCGAATGATCATCGCCGAGTTGTCATTGCAACCATCAATCGGTTGTTTCTCTCAACCGATGCCGGAACCACCTGGACATCGGCCACAAATCTCATTGGTACGTGGTGGGATCTTGCCTGGCACACAACGCGTTCCGACGTTGCCTACGGGCTTGTGCAGATCGGCGGACACATTCAGTTTGCGCGTTCGACCAGCTCCGGCGTGAAGTTCAATTCCACGGGACAGGGATATCCTGCGCAGCGATCCGATGCAAGTATGGCTCGAGCGCTCCTTGCTGTTACACCTGCTTCGCCGCGAACCGTTGCGGTGATGGTCGCCGGAAAGACCGCGGCTGATGTGGGGGGCGTGTACGGACTGTACGTGTCCACCGACGAAGGCTCAACCTTTGAGCATCGCTGCTGTGGTTCCGTGGAGGGACCTGAGGCGGCAAACAAGGATACGAACCCTAACCTTTTTGATTATGACATTGC
>JBJTEQ010000237.1:0-5687 GCA_046092945.1 Kapaibacterium sp. (SeqCode) | reverse complement strand
CGATTGCATTGACGGCGAGATGGAACCGAATCGCTGCAGCATCTTTTCGTACACGTGCCCATACACATCGCTGCAAAGAGCTTCGCCGCGAGTCGTGAATTCGGGGGCGTCGTAGGGTTCAGTCCGATCCGGCGAGTCTATCCCCATCGCCGTGAACTCATCATTCACCACGGCCAGTGCTTCAAGAGCAGCAGGGAAGCCGGCAAAGAGATACGTCTGCAGCATGGCCTCGTAGAGTCGCCGTGCCTGCTCGATGGTATGTACCTTCGCGGCGATCGTGCGAAGCAGTGACATATCAGCGCGAACAGCAGCTACTGAGGCGCGGCACAGATCATCGAGTGTCAGATCGTCATCAGCAGATTGCGATGGAGCCTCGCGATAAATCTGTTTCAGTCGTTCAATCATCAGTCGTGATGCCGTGCCACGGTGACTTGATTGTGACTTCTCCTGCGCGGAATGTTCGGCATACGTGCGCTCGCTGCCAGTGGGCACGAACATCGGGTCATAGCCAAAGCCCGCTTCTCCGCGTTCGTCAAGCTGAACCTGGCCATGCGATGCTCCCTCAACACCGAATGACCGCATTGAGTCGATGTACCAGAGGACGCAGACGAACTTCGCAGGTGATAACGTAGCTCCACGCTCGTTCAATGCGTTGCGCAAAGCCTGCCGATTGTCGGCATCAGTGGCTCCGATACCTGCATAACGGGCAGACCTAACGCCCGGCGCTCCTTCAAGCAGTTCAACACAAAGCCCGCTGTCATCGGCCAAAACAGGCAGCCCTGTCAGGGCATGGATAGCCTGTGCTTTGATGTAGGCGTTTTCTTCGAAGGTGCTCCCCGTCTCATCGATATCGATCGCACCAACGACGTCCGTCATCGGCACAAGTTCGATGTCCGCAAGGCCCCCTTCATGAAACAGCTGCTGAAGTTCATGAACCTTATGACGGTTACCTGAGGCGAGGACAATCCGATGGGTCATGATGGATCCTTGATATGAATCAGCACGTCGTCGATGGCCGCAAACAGCTCCCGCATGTCGGCAAGTGAATACGAGCCGCAGATTCCGATTCGCATGATTGTGCCCGATAGCTGGTCCTGACCATCAGCCACAAGCATTGTATGGCGATGCTTGAGCAGCTCACGAATGCGTCGAATCTGTGGGTGAGATATGGCAACAAGTGCTTTTGAGGTGGCCTCACCGAAGACCGTGAAATCACGCTGTAATGCCTGAGAGGTGACGTATTCATGAAGCTCCGCATGACGACGCCAAACCGATTCTAAACCTTCGTCAACGATCATTGACGTCGCTTCGGCTAAGGCACAAACGATGCTGACAGGGGGCGTCCAAAGCATAAGCCCCTTGCCATGAACTTCAAGAATGCGACGCAAGTCGTTGGTGTATTTGCCACTTGCACCGTTTCTTGCAAACTCCTCAAATCGGCGACTCAGAGCGACGATTCCTACGCCTGGCGGAGACATGAGTCCCTTCTGAGCACCAAAGACCACGGCATCGATGCCCCAGCTATCGGTATAAAGCTCCTGAATGGCCACCGACGTCACTCCATCGACAAGAAGCAGTGTTTCAGGTGACAGCTCCTGGAGGATCGACGCGATCTGCTGCAGATCAAGCGAAACACCCGTTGACGTTTCGCTATGAACGAGCCATACGGCCCGCAGAGGTCCAGCCGCCATCTCCTTCTGCAGAGCAGTGCGGAACATATCGGGTGATATCGAATCTCCCCACGGCGCTGAGCATGATACCACCTCCGCGCCATACACGGCACAGCAGTCTGCGAGTCTGTCGCCGAAGCGGCCATGCCTCAGCACTAGGACGCGCTCACCCGGACGTACACAGGCCGCCGTGACGCTCTCGATAGCGGTCATGGCACATCCGGACATCAACACAACCGTCTGCTCTGTGTGAAGAATCTTGCCGAGGTTGGTCCGCGTTCGTTCAAGCACCAGTCGAAACTGCTCACTGTGGTGATGAATGATCGGCTGACACGCGGCATGCATTACGCGTTGTGGCACTGGCACCGGCCCGGGTGTATAGAGTTTCATCGACGTCCTGCCAGTTCATAAAGCAGAATCGAAGCAGCTACTGCCGCATTCAGCGATTCAGCACCGGAGCCACGACATGTAATCGTGGTGCGGATGTTACAGTGATTCAGAACAGCGGGTGAAACTCCGCGCGCTTCGGATCCGATGACGAGGCACCATCGATCAGGCAGAAGGATCTCACCCGGGGCAGTGCCATCGGATGCTACGGCTGCAACAGCACGCACATCCCCATGAGAAGAAAGCAGCGAATGTAGATCGGTACGACGAACAATGTTGACAGACGCGAGTGCGCCGGCTGTAGCGCGTACAACCTTGGCGTTATAGACATCAGCGCAGTCACTTGATAACACAACATCGGTGCATCCGAACCATGATGCCGAACGGATGATCGTTCCCACGTTTCCAGGATCAGAAACACCATCCAGAGCAACAATGCGGTTGCCAAGTTCACGCTCCGGCAAGTAGGACATTACCATCACCACGCCCTGAGAGGTCTTGGTGGTCCCCATACGTTGGAGCTCCGATGCCGACGCAGCAAAACAACGCACACCGTTAAGGATAGCCCGTGCCAGACAGTCCTGTGCTTCAGTTGACGCATCATCAGCGATCACGAGTAGTTTCACCTGCAGTCCGGCCTTGAGCAGGTCACTACAGGCATGCGGACCCTCAACCAGGAATTCTCGTTGCTCTTCGCGCGCCTCGGCATTGTGCAACTCGCGAATGGCATTTCGTAGTTTGGGCGACGAGCGCTCCAGCATGTCAATCATTCCGCGAAACTATGAAGAGCACCAAAGAACTCCTTCGGTCAAAACGAGATGGCCATGCGTGGACGTCTGACGAGGTCGAGACTTTTGTCACGAGAACTGTCAGCGGCGAGGCTACTTCCGCACAAGTAGCCGCTTTCCTCATGGCTGCCTGTACGCGTGGCTTGGATGCATCCGAGACCGCTGCGCTGACGCTGGCAATGTCACGATCAGGCGACGTAGTGCCAACAACGTCTTCGACGCGCCCTCGAATTGACAAACACTCCACCGGCGGCGTTGGTGACAAAGTGTCACTGCTGCTGGCCCCCTTAGCAGTTGCCTGCGGACTGGATGTTCCAATGATCAGCGGAAGGGGACTTGGTCATACCGGCGGAACACTGGACAAGTTGGAAAGCGTCATTGGTCTGCGCACAGATCTCTCACTGCAGTCCATGCAATCGCTGATGACTGAGCATCACCTGTTCATGGCCGGACAGACGCCAACACTTGTGCCTGCGGATAGGATCATGTACGCACTGCGTGACGTAACGGGAACGGTTGAGAATGTGGGTCTTATCACGGCTTCGATCCTGAGCAAGAAGATCGCCGAGGGACTCAATGGACTGGTCATGGACATGAAGGTCGGCTCGGCTGCTTTCTTGCCTGAACTGGCAACTGCTAAGGAACTTGCAACGTCGATGAAGGCGGTCTGCGAGCAGATCGGGCTTCCGGTGACCTTTGTCTTTACCCGCATGAACCGTCCGCTCGGAAAGGCCGTCGGGAACTGGGTCGAGGTGGTCGAGGCAGACGCCGCACTGGCCGGCATGGTTCAGAAAGATCTTGCCGAGGTGACCACAGAGCTGGTTGCACGCATGATCATGCTTGCGGACAAGAACATCAATCACGAGGAAGCGAAACGGCGCGTTATCGACGTGTGGCGCAGTGGCGCAGCACATGTGATCTTCCACGAAATGTTGCGTCGCCAGGGAGGTGATTGGTCGGCTAGTATCAGTCATTATGCCAGTCTTCCTTCGCGGCAGATCATCGCCGACGCGGATGGCTATGTCGACGAGATCGACGCACGAGCACTTGCGGAGGTTCTTGGACAAGCCGGTGCCGGACGCACCCGCGAGGACGACATGATCGACCCGGCCGTGGGCGTGGTCATTCACGAGCCACCCGGTCAGGCAGTGGGAGCAGGTCAGCCCCTTGCCAGCGTCCATGCATCGTCTGATGCAGACTGCCTGGCTCTGGCAACGGAACTCTCTGCGCTGATTAAAACGACAACGGCCCCCGCAGTGCGGGAGCCGTCAATAATCATTCAAGTTTGGTAAGACCTATCTCGGTCAGGGGGCTTTACAGCGCCTTTTGAAGCGAAGCCACAAAGGCCTCCTTCGATTGCGATCCTACAATCTTCTGTACAACATTACCCTGCCGATCAATGATGAACGTGGTCGGAATGGCCTGGATGCCGCCATAGGCCGAAGCGATCTTCTTCGCGGCATCAACGACGTTCATGTACTTGACGCCATTCTTCTCGCTGAACGTGCGCACGTTGGCTACCGCATCACCCTTATCATCGAGAGAAACACCGATGACCACGACGCCCTTTGCAGCCATTTCATCGGAAATCTGAACGATATCCGGAATTTCTCGGCGGCAGGGAGGACACCACGTTGCCCAAACGTTCAGGAGCACAACCTTACCCGAGGTAAATGAGCTGAAGCTCACATCCTTGCCGTTAGCATCGAGCCACGAAAAATCAACCGCCTTCGATCCACCCTTTGCCGTTACGGTGTTCACGGCATACACTGGGCCTGCCTGCGTCGTTGCCGCCGGCACAGAAACCGAGGCATCAGCGGTGCTGACTAAATACAGGGAATAACCACAGACCAGCACAAGGGCGAGAATCAGGGGCAAGCGTTTCATGATTTATAAAGCCTCAAGTCTGAACAAAGCGGAAACTTCATCAACAGCCAGGTCAGAGACGACCGAGCACATGATACTATTGCTTTTCCAGACAAACAATGTTTTGTCGCCGGCAGATGCCCAGTGCCATTTACTCTCGGCAACGTCTTCGGCAGCTGCACGATCCATCTGAACAGACTTTGCGTCGATCGACTTCTGGTCGACCTCGAGAAGAGAGATGGTGTGGGATTGCGAAGCGTACACCAGCACAGGGTAGGGGTGCCCGTTGATGGTGCGAACACTACCTCCGACAAGCTTCGCGGCAACAGTCGGGAAAACCACATCGAATTCAACACCGTGGTCAGAGAAGAACGAGCGGAGGTCGTTTCGATCTGATGAATGATGGTCAATGGCATCCTTACCAACAGATACCTGCGAATGAACCGCCAACGCAGCTTCTGTGAGGTTTGAAGGAAGCCCGGACGAGCGATTGGAAACCGTAAAAACCAAGATCGCAACGATCGCTATAGCTGCAGCTATTGATCCAGCCAGCGCCGGACGAGACAAGAACTGCTGAAGCGTGCGGGTGGCGGTCGCGAGCAACGATGGGCTCTGGCCCTTCTGAGCTTCCGCGGCAATAGCCATGCGGATTGAGCGCTCCAGACTTACCGGAACCGAACCTCGAATTACATGGCTTCGTTTGCGCAGCATCGCGCGCACACCGCCAATGATGGCTGCCTCGCGTGCAGCGTTACGGTCATTTTGAAGGACTTCAGAAGCAGACTGCACGTCGCTTCTCCCATCAAGAACGCCTGAGATCCAATCGAACGATTGCTTCTCGATACTCATAAATTCGACCCCCGAAAAAACGGATAGCGCTTCGTCTGCATCATTGTGGTGCCTCAACGGTGAAGCCTCTTTCTTTGGCATAAGAGGCAAGTTGTGCTGCCAACAATTTGCGTGCACGGTGCAGACG
>JBJTEQ010000236.1:0-2773 GCA_046092945.1 Kapaibacterium sp. (SeqCode) | reverse complement strand
GAGACTTCCCCTCGTGCTGTCCAACGTTCACCGGTGGCTCAGGTGCGGGATTTCAGTTTGGGGGGTGGATGAATCGCCCCCTGTCAACCTCTCTTTCCGTTATGGGCCGTCTGATGATATCCTACGACGCAGTTGGATTCTTATACGACGAACGGACCTTCGTGGCTGATGTACGTGATACACCGCGCGTGGTACCGTCCATATTCCGTCATGAACTCAGCGCCAAACAGGCACACATTGTTCTTGAACCACTGCTGGCTATCGGAATCTCCTCCCGCGGAAGGTTTATGATCGGTCCACGCATCGGTGTCCCTGTAAGCTCAACGTTCGAGCAGACGGAAACCCTAGCCGAACCTGTTGACTTCGGCTCGTTCCTCAATACGGGCAGGGTGTGGATCAGCAACTCCGGAGATATTCCCTCCACTCCCCTTGCAAGTGTAGCTATGACCGGGGCGCTTGGGTGGACCTTCCCTCTGAATGCTTCTCAGAGCGTTCACATGATGCCCGAGGTGTCGTTTTCCTATGCACTGACACCGGTCTCACAGGGGGCTGATTGGTACCCGCACGCGGTGCGCCTTTCAATCGGTATCGGCTGGTCAGCCCCGTCTGAAGTGAAAGCTCTTCCTTTACCGCCGCCGACATCTGCGCCTGAGATGCCGGCAATAGTTTTCGACACAACGGGAAGAAATGGTCCAACACCACCCGAGATCAGTCTGGAGATCTTGGGTGTGAATGACGACGGCACCACTACCAGGAATCCGATGATTAACCGTCGCGAGATCTTTGTGCGTACGCTTCATCCGATGCTCGGCAATGTCTATTTCAGCGAGGGATCGTCATTGATTCCGCAACGGTACCTCGATGGCATTGCGAGGGCACTGCGCGACACGCTGTCGCTGACCCCGCTTGAAGCACTTCACGGTGAACTGTTCATCATCGCATCTCGCATACGAATGCGGCCCAAGGCACGGCTGCGCATTGGGGGAATGACGGCAAATACGCTCAAGGATCAGGGGGCGGACCTCGCGCGCCGTCGAGCTGAGGCGGTTCGCACAAAGCTGATCGAACTTGGTGTGGATTCAACCAGGATAGATCTCGTCACGGGGCCGTCGCTATTTCCCGCAACAAAGTCATCTGACAGCTCCCAGAAGCCCCTTGCCATCGAAGAAAATCAACGAGTCGAAGTCTCCTGCACGGACTTCGCCGTAATGGCACCAATTACGGTTGGAACAACAGACGTGTCGGTGTGGCCACGTCGCATCCGCATCGTCGATACTATTGCGTCGCCTGCACTGTCCACAGTACAGAGCGAGGTAATCGTCGGTGAATCCCGCGTTAGTTTTCCTCGCGAGATGGCATCGACGATGAGCGCAGACGAGATAGACCTTTCTTCCCTCGTTGCACCATCATCGTCGTCGTCGAGTCTTGAGGTCCGTGTAAGTGCCACAGACTCGTCGGGGCTGAAGGCTACCAAGAAGGTGACCGTTCCGATTCGTCAGCAGTCAATGGCCAAGTGGCGTGCCGAACGAAGCGGAGACGTGCTCATCGAGCGATACGGACTTGTCCTTTTCGATTTTAACAACTCCGGTCTTGGCTTACAGCACCGCCAGATCATTGACATCATCCGTTCACGGCTTACCCCTCAAACGACTGTGTCGATCATCGGCATGACCGATATTATGGGGTCAGACGAGTACAACCGTGACCTTTCACTTCGTAGAGCTCGAGAGGTGGCACGCGCACTTGGCGTAAGCTCTGCCACCATCGACGGTCAGGGCGAGACGGTGCCGCAGTTTCCTAATCAGCTGCCGGAAGGCCGGGCCTCCAACCGAACTGTGATTATTGAGTTAAAAACGAAGGTCCCCTGAGGAAACGAAATGCGCTCTGGGTTGTCTATCTTTCCAGCGGGCGGAATCCGGGGAATTTCCACGTCCGCAAACAATCATTGACTTGGACCCAGGGATGAAATCTTTCGCATGGACTCTGCTCTTCCTCTGCACAATTACCGTTCCATCTTCAGTGCTCGCTCAGCGAGTAACCTCCGTGGTTCCGCTTCGGATCAAGGTGGTCGATGAATCGACGATCACCGCCAAGGCTGCGATCTTTCCCTTTGGTGACGCGAGTGGCCAACCATGGAAGATCGCCTCGACTGACCTAGGTCTTAATGAGAATGGCGTACGATATTCAGGATCTTGGGTAGCGGACAGTGGTAATGGTATCGCTAACCTCTCGCTCCTGGTTGCAATGGATCTCTCGAGATCGGGTGATGTGCCGCTGGCATCCACGTTCACTCCGTTGAACCTCGCAAAGGGTGCGGCCATCGCGGCTTCTAAAGCTCTCGCAAAGAGCTTCGATGAGATCGGGCTTGTCGGGATTGATGCCATGGCTGAATTGCAGTGTGGACTTTCATCGGATAAGACGGGATTCACAAATGCAGTGAGTGGCATTCGTTCCTCAGGGGGCTTTAACCTTCGTCGAGGTCTTTTTGACACTCCCGGCGGAGCACTTACCCATCTCCAGAATGCACGAAATGCCCGGGCACTCCTGCTGTTCACCGACGGTGGCTCATCATTCGACGCCAAGTCAGCCATAGCCATGGCTCGGGCGTTTGCCATTCGCGTATACGTGATCGGTCTCGGCACAGATGTTAATGCAGACCTTCGAACGCTGGCTGATTCTACCGGTGGTGCCTGGATTGGTAAGGTGACAACGCAAATTGAGGCAAACCAATATGCTGGTGCCTATGTCTACGACGCTCTGCGAATGCCGCAAA
>JBJTEQ010000235.1:0-4545 GCA_046092945.1 Kapaibacterium sp. (SeqCode) | reverse complement strand
CAACTAACCAACGCGATGTGCATTCCACTCGGTACACTTCTGCGCGATGACGAGCACATACTACTGCTCGTCATCGCGCAGAAGTGTACCGAGTGGAATGCACATCGCGTTGGTTAGTTGTTCGAGTACGATGGCTGCTTCGATGCGGTAGCCGTCACCAAGCGTCTTTGGGACGTTTCAGCACTTCGGCCATAACTGTGACGCGTGGCTCTTCAATGTCACGTTATGCAGGCATTACGGCAAAATCACTCGTGCGCAACAGTGGGCACATTGTCGTTACAATGTCGGTACGGGGCTAACCACTCCGCGCGATTCACCGTCGACGAATCGGTGAGTGCCTTCATAAAGGCCACGATGTCGGCCATTTCCGCATCCGTGAGTCCAAGCTTGCGGACGCGTTTATCCTTGTTGTTGAACGGCGTGCCACCGTCGTTGTAATGAGCAACAACCTGTTCGAGTGTTGTAAGGGGCCCCTTATCGCTATCTCCCGAGGCCATATACGGCGGGGTTAGCGCAACATTTCGCAGCGATGGCGTGCGAAAGAGACCTTCATCGCGTGGATCCTTGGTGACGTTAAACCGTCCGCGATCGAAGTAGTGATTAAACAGCCCCACGTTCTGATACTGATCATTGGTTAGATCCTGTCCACCGTGGCAGGCACCGCACATCGTCTTTGCACTGAAGAAGAGTTGCATGCCGCGACGTTCCTGATCGCTCAGGACATTCTTCTCGCCGAGCAGATACCGATCATAACGACTGTTCGCACTCACGAGCGTTCGTTCAAAACTGGCAATGGCCATCATCACCCGACGCATCGTAACAGCAGTGTCACCAAACGACGCTGTCCATGCATCGCGATACGCTGCAGAGCGCATCAGTGTGGCAACGGCAAACGTGTCGGCATCCATTTCTGTCGAACCAAGAAATGCCATCATGGCCTGGTCTTCGAGCGACGCAGCGCGTCCGTCCCAGAAGAATGCATGACGGTAGGCAATGTTGATCAGGCCCGGTGCATTGCGCTGTCCGAGTGCTGAATTCACACCGCGGCTCACCTGATTCGGAGCATCGCTGAAGGCCTTCTCCGGACGGTGACACGACGCACAGGCAACAGTGCCCGTGCTCGAAAGTCGCTTGTCGTAAAACAGCCGGCGTCCAAGATCAACTTTCACCGGCGTCAGTGGATTACCCGAGGGCACCGGCACTGCGGACAGATGGGCCGGAATGATCGGAAACGATGGCGCAGTTGGAACAACCGGATCGGTGCCACAGGCAGACACGAGCAGGCACACCACCGCGATCCCCATCAGGGGAGCGCGTCTGCCGATCGTTGAGCCAAGTGGCATAGCAATGACCTATTGCATTTTATCGAGAAACTCGCGCGCCTCACGTCCACTCAAGCCCCGTGACTCAAGCTCTTCAACAGTTGGCAGGGTAGTTAACATCGAACGGAGCGCCTCCAGTTCCAAGCGCGAGAACCGGCGGGCATGCAGGATGTAATCTTCGAAGGCCTCGTAGGCAAGGGGCACGGCCGCCTTGACGATCTCGGCCATGGCCTCGCCAAAAACGCGAATCTCATATTGCGCGTGCGGATCGATCCGCAGACGCAGGAAGTGAAACAGATTGTGAAGATCCGTCTTCCAGTACCATTCCGTGTAATTTGACACTGGCAAGTTGATGCGGGCGATCTCGCGGGCCAGATCCGTTGACAGAAGGTCCTGGTACTGACCGTAGAGCATTTCCTGTGTCTGCTGCATCGAGGTGCGAATCTTCTCTGCCTCATCGGCACCAAAGGCCGTGTCGGCCCTGCCCTGCTTGTTCATCGCACTCTGCGCGCGCACCTGATCCGGGTCCGGCACGTAGAACTCGTCCTTCATCTCCGAGTAGCGTCCGGAGTACTCGTTCACATTGGCCGTGCGATGTCGGATCCACTGCCGCGCAACGAAGATGGGCAGCTTCACGTGGAACTTGAACTCCACCATCTCGAACGGCGTCGTGTGCAGGTGGCGCATGAGATAGCGGATAAGCCCCCTATCCTCGTGGACCTTCTTGGTGCCCGAGCCGTAGGAAACGCGGGCCGCCTGCACGATCGCAGAATCATCGCCCATTACATCGATGAGTCGCACAAAGCCTTTGTCGAGACACCGAAACTCTTTGCCCAACAGGGCTTGTACCTCTTCTGTCATGCGGCAAAGATACTTCTGGAGGGCAAGACTCTAACTGCCTGATGTCGGCAGGAAAGGGGCAATCGATCCGGCAAAGGCACGGATGTTGCGAGTCTGCATCCAGATGGTGCCTGGACCCGTGAAAAGACAGGCAAGCCCTTCTCCGGTGGCCATAGAGCTGATCAGTCCGCGTGCCGCTGGCTTGATCGAATAGTGCATACCGTCGGTAAATGCCACGATGTGGCCGGTGTCGACCACATATGGCTCGCCGACGCCAAGCGTGCGACTGTAGAAGGCGCCAAAGCTGCCAAGGAATACCGGTCCCGTCCCGCTGATCACCGTCAGGAACAGGTCGCTGCCGGCGAACATTGACTTCAGCGAGCCACGTGCGCTAAGCGTCAACGACGCATCCCCTGCCAGATACGCACCGCCGAAGGCCAGCACCGTCTGGTTCTGCAGGTCAATGCGCGCAATATCGCCCGGATGGGAAGGGGCTAGGTAGAGCTCCCCCGGTCCATGCAAAGCCGTGTAGATGGAGGCAAAGATCGACTCGCCACTGACGGCGGCTTTGAGCGAACCGAAGAGCCCCTTACCGGCCATGGCCGATTCGAGTTCAATGGTGGGTGTCATCGACAGCATGGCACCGGGCTCAGCGCGGAAACGATCGCCCTGGTTCATGGTCACACGAAGGGATGCATACACCGGGGCATGCTCGATGGAGAACATCATAGGACTACAACTCCTGTTGCTTCAAAAGAACATTCTTTCTGGTCGCCAACAATGGCAGCGATCTCTTTGGGACTCTTCCCGGCATCTTCGGCATAATGGCGCGCATCCTTTTCGGTGAGCGTCTCCTCGGTCAGCACACCCTCAAGGGCAACCTTACGTCCAACGAGATTCTTCGGCATAAAGAAGCCGTAGTCCTTGAACGTTACGCGCACCTGCGTCTTCCCGTCGCGCAGCATCATCCAGCAGCCCTTGACCTTGCAGACCTCTGTTACGCTGCCCGTTATGCGAATGCTGCGTCCGAAAGTCTTGGCCTTCATGGCAGCATCAAGAGTGCTGCGCTCACCTGCTGTAACGCCAGCCCCATACGTAACGCCCTTACGGGCGCTGCGAGGTGCCTCGGCGGCCGTTGCTGCGTCAAGCGAAAACACCGCCAAGGCAGCAAGCATGCTGAATCTGATGATGGTTCTCTTCATGTGTAGTATCCTTGAGTACTGGCTGACGAGGTCTTCGACCACAAACATCGTCAACAGGTTTCGACAACCCACTACGATACCATGCGCGCACTCATTCAACGGGTCACCTCGGCCCACGTCAGCGTCGATGACGCAACCGTCGGCTCCATCGGTACGGGGATTGTTGCCCTTATCGGCATCACCCACACCGACACATTGGAAGAATGCCGCTGGATAGCAGAAAAGATCCTCTCCCTACGCGTATTCCCCGACGCCGACGGCAAGATGAACCTCTCCATCAGCGATGTCGGCGGAGGAGTGCTGCTCGTCTCGCAGTTCACCCTCTACGGCGATGTTTCCAAGGGCACACGTCCATCGTTTATTCGTGCGGCAGGGGGCGATGTAGCCCGCCCCCTCTTCGATGCCTTTGTCGGCATCATGCAGGACCGCATCAACAATGAAAAAACCCCGGTGACAATTGCCACAGGGGTCTTTGGTGCCATGATGCAGGTTCACCTTGTTAACGATGGTCCGGTGACGGTGATGCTGGAGAGGTAAGGAGGACGAATTACGGAATCACGGAATTACGGAATTACGGAATTACGGAATTACGCCATCGTCATTCCCGCGAAAGCGGGAATCTATACACGTCATTGCCGCGAATCGATCTTCGAACGCATGGATCCCTCGCTACGCTCGGGATGACATCTACACACCCGAAACCTAAAGCCCGAAACCTGCGCGAAGCGCTTACAGCGTCGTGTTGCTCTCGTTGATGCTCTCGAGGGCGCGGACCATAGCGGCCAGGGCCTGTGTGGCGAGAGCTCCGTCGATAACGCGGTGATCGTACGTGATGGAGATGTAGACCATGCTCCGTACAACGATCACGTCTTCGCCGTCGAGTTCACGCACGACCGGACGCTTCTGAATGGCGCCGATACCAACGATCGCCGTCTGTGGCTGGTTGATCACCGGTGTGCCGAAGAGCGAGCCGAAAGAGCCCACGTTCGTTACCGTGATCGTACCACCGGCAATGTCATCCGGCGACAGCTTCTTTGTGCGGGCCTTGTTGGCAAGATCGTTCATCGAACGGGCAATGCCCGTAACGTTCAGGTTTTCGGCACCCTTGATCACCGGCACGATGAGGTTACCATCGGGCAGGGCTGTTGCCATGCCGAGGTTGACGCGACGGTGCTGGATGA
>JBJTEQ010000234.1:0-4216 GCA_046092945.1 Kapaibacterium sp. (SeqCode) | reverse complement strand
GCATACAATGGGTTTTCGACGCATGTCCAAAGCCGCAACACGTACTCAACGGCGAACACAGCGACAATGACGTCATTCATCGCTTCAAACATTGCACCGTGCTCGGCCCGTATTGACTTGACCGATTCCAGTACGACGGTCGTAATTGATGCACCGATGCAGAGTAACAACACCCTGCCAACGGCTCTCCCAACAGCCCCTTCGGAATTCAGCGCCGCATAGACCTTTGATCGCGTACTCTCCATCGCCCCCTCGCCTCAAGTAAACAATGGCGCAAGCTAGGGAGATGAGATGGATTGAGGCAGCAGGGGTGGCGATAACTCAGGTAACTCTCCAAAGATGAATTCATGCTTTCGCGAGGAAGACGGTGGTGTAACTCCGTAACTACGTAACTCCGTAATTACTCCCCCCCGCTACCCTTGAACGTATCCTCATCGTAGGCGAAGAACGTATTGAAGGAGGTCATAGATCCATAGATGCGCGTGATGTAGCTCTGGAGCTTGATCTTCTCACCAGTTTCGAGGGATTTATTGGAATTGATCTGCTGCTCGAGTACGCGCAGGTTATCGCGCATCATGACGATCTTGTGCATAAAGCGCTCGATGGACATTTCGTGCTGTTTCAAGCGATCATCGGCGGGCTTGAAGATGATGGTGCCGTGCTGCCATTTGGGGGCTACCTCGACGTTGCTGCTACGCTCGAGTTCGTGGGCAACCCTGCGCGCGAGGTATTCTAGTTCGCTGCGTTCCACTTTGCACTCCGGATCATGGCAACAAGGAGGATGGTCTTGATGATGTCTCCGGCAAGGAACGGAGCAACGCCCATGGCGATGGCGTTCTGGGTGCCGACGAATGCTGAAAGAGCGAGGCTACCGCATAGAAGGATGATGGCCTGTCCGGCCACGATAGCCGACGTTAGACCGAACAGTGAAGACGTAACTCCGGCATCGCGTAGGCGACCAAGCACAACAGCGCTGATAGCAAAGCCGATGAGATAGCCCGACGTTGGACCCCACAGGGCCGTAAGTGATTCAAACCCGGCAAACACGGGAGCTCCAAGAGCGCCAAGGACCAAGTAGGATGCAACCGATGCAACACCGATTCGGTATCCGAAGAGAAGGGGCCAGGCAAGAACCGCAAATGTTTGTCCGGTAATAGGAACCGGAGTGAATGGCAGTGGAATGCGGATCTGCGTGCAGGCGATCAGGACGAGCGTGCCGAGGGAACTCAGCAGGAACGCGCGGTTTGACAGGACCCGCTGTGCGGCGGACGAGAGAGTTGTGGTGATTGTCATGACTGCAAAAATGCGAAACTGTTGCGAGTCAATCCTCCCCGTAATCTCCGTCACTCCTTTAGCGCACCGGCGGTAAGACCCTCGATGATCTTTTTCTGAAACAGTAGGAAGATCATCATGATGGGCGCTGCGGCAATGCTTGCTCCTGCCATCAGATGACCCCAGTCAATAGACTGTTTACCGAGGTAGAAGGCAAGACCAACCGGCAGTGTACGGTGTGCCTCGTCATTCGTGAAGAGGAACGGGAATAGAAACGAGTTCCAGTTCGAAAGGAAGGTGTACACAGCCAATACCGTCAGCACTGGACGGCACAGCGGCGCTACGACGCGGGCAAGAATGTACCACTCCCCTGCTCCGTCAATTCGAGCGGCATCTTCCATCTCCGACGGCATCGACTGTACATACTGTCGGACTAGAAAGATGCCAAACGGCGTCACAAGCCATGGTACGATAAGGGCAGCATAGGAGTTGATCCACCCAAGACTGGCTACAAGACGGTACAATGGAATCATGATCACCTGCTGTGGCACGGCCAGTACACCAAGGATCGTGGCAAACAGAAGCCCCTTGCCAACAAATCTGCGTCGTGCAAAGGCATAGCCCGCCCAGAAGCAGAACACCACGTTTCCGGCAGTCACAACAGCTGCAACAAATAGTGAGTTGAGGAAGTATCCGAGGAAGTTATCCGACGTCCATGCATCGGAGTAGTTTTCTGTGCTTGTTGGTGCAGCGATGATATGTCCGAGAGAACCATACTGCTCCGGAGACTCGCGCAGAGAGACGAGGATCATCCACGCCATTGGAGCGATCATACCACACGCTACCAGCGCAAGAACCAGCTGAAGTGCCCACCGGCGAAGTTGGGAGCCCAGCGGTGCCATCACCGATACAGCTCGTGGTCGTTGATGAAGTCGCGCACGGCCTTCGTTGTCAGGTAGTTAATGCTCTTACCGTCGCGTACGCGAATGCGGATGTCAGTGGAGGAGATCTCCAGCAATGGCGCATTGATCCAGGTAGGTTTTCGATCATCGACAGTGAGTGTTTCCGTGAGCCGGTCTTCCATTTCCGGAGTCAGCAGAAAAGGGCGACGCACAATACACAGATGCGATGTTCGCAGGAGCTGCTGCCACTGATGCCAGCGGACAAACTCTACTGCCTGGTCGCTACCGATGAGGATGTAAATCTCGGCACCGGGAAACTTCTCCTGCATCGCACCTACGGTGTCGATGGTGTAGGAGATACCGCCGCGAACAACTTCGGCATCACTCACATGAAAAAGCGGATGTTGCTCTGTGGCCAGACGCACCATCGACAGCCGGTCCTCGGCACTTGCAAGCATCGGATCGTCAACCTTGAACGGAGACCGCGCCGTAGGGACGAAATAGCACGCGCCGAGGTTCAGCTGATCAACGAATCGATCCGCGATGATCAGGTGAGCAATGTGAATGGGATTGAACGATCCCCCGATAATGCCAAGACGCATGATGCTGGTTGATTGTCCTACAGAAGCAGAAGCAGTGACATCGCCATTACTGCCATGCCGGCAACAAGGCCGTACACACTCAGATGATGCTCTCCATAATCACGGGCAGCCGGAAGGAGCTCGTCGATGGAGATAAACACCATGATGCCCGCAACCAAGCCGAAGAGCACACCCATCACGACCGGACTCATGATCGGCAGGAGTATCAGATAACCGATGACTGCGCCGACAGGCTCTGCCAGGCCCGAGAGAAATGACCAGAAGAAGGCCCGCTTGCGATCATTTGTTGCATAGAACACCGGCACACTAACAGCGATGCCCTCGGGGATGTTATGAATGGCTATCGCTATGGCAATAGCCAGTCCAAGGCTTGGATCATTCAAGGCACTGACGAATGTGGCCAGGCCTTCCGGAAAGTTGTGAATGCCGATCGCCAGCGCAGTCATGATCCCAACACGCATAAGCTGATTGCGCTTGCGAAACTCTGCACTGCGCTGCTCATCGTCCATGTACTCCACACTCATGTTCTCGTGCGGATTCTCGTACGTAGGCACAAGCTTGTCGATAACGGCGATAAGGCCAATTCCGGCAAAGAACGACCCAACAGCACACCACCGACCCTGAGCTGGACCATAGACCTGCGTAAGGGCGACGACTGATTTGTTAAGGATCTCAACGAATGACACATAGATCATCACGCCGGCAGAGAAGCCGAGGGACACCGATAGTGCCTTCGTACTTGTGCGCTTGGTAAAGAATGCCATCGCCGAGCCGACGCCTGTTGCAAGTCCCGCCAGAAGCGTGAGTGCAAAAGCGTAGCCAACGGCGTGCATGTCCGTCATGCCAGGGTCTTGACGAGGGTCGATGCCGTAGCGCGGCGTCCGTGAACAACATTCAGCGACACCATCGAGCGGCTTGGCTTGCAGCGGGCTTCGAACTCATCGCGGAACTTCTCGATGAATCCCTTCACCGGCCAAGCAGCAGCATCTCCGAGTGCGCAGATCGTATTGCCCTCGATGTTCGATGCCACGTTGTAGAGCAGGTCGATGTCGGCCGAGGTGGCCTGACCATGATCGAGACGGTGAAGAACCTTTTCCATCCAGCCACACCCTTCCCGGCAAGGCGTGCACTGTCCGCATGATTCGTGATGATAGAACCGAGCAATGCGCAGCGTTACTGCCACAATGTCGGTATCCTCATCCATCACCATGATGCCGGCTGTACCGATGTGGGTACCGAGTTTCTTGAGCGACTCCTCATCCATACGTACGCCCTCGATCTCGTCGCCACGCATCGGTGGCATCGATGAGCCGCCAGGGATGATCGCCTTGACCTTCTTGTTACCTGGAACACCGCCGCAGACGTTGTAGATGATGTCGGTGAGAAGAGTACCTGTTGGCAACTCATACACACCTGGCTTGTTCACGTGTCCACTGACGC
>JBJTEQ010000233.1:0-3893 GCA_046092945.1 Kapaibacterium sp. (SeqCode) | reverse complement strand
TTTCGGCCTGTTGTTATGTGAGGGGGCATATCAAAATTGACGTTGAATGAGAACCAAAAACACATACTTCATCACTGTTTCATTGAGGTTTGCATGAGCCGCAGACTGCTATTCCTTGTACTCACGATGGGGCTAGTCAGCGTTTCGCTGGCGATGGCCGCCGACGGGAAGGATGGCGAAGACGTTTTGCGTAAGAGCGGACAGCGTACGCCTGTCCCGTCATACCCGCAGCCGTTTACTGCCACCGGTGCTAACGCACGGACCAATCCTGCCATTTCGACGGGTTATTATTTCGTCGACTCTGACGACGAAGCGCCGGATTTCTGGCGTCCAGACCCTTCGCAGTTTGTTGACACGCTGACCGAGCCTGGAACATGGCGCCGGATCGTTTCCGGTCCGCGGCAGATTCCAACCACGTATTGGACTGATCCAACTCAGAATATTTACGGTGGATGGGCATTCTTCCGGAATCCGGCTGTGATCGGTGACTCGACGGACGATGCGTTTGCCGGTCCGATCTCTATCGGATTCCCCTTCTTCTTTAACGGTGTCCGACAGGACTCGTTCTACGTTTCGACAAACGGCCTTATTGCGCTATCGAACCGCCGCTACTTCTACAATATCGATCAGTTCGGATTCCCAGCCGGTCGCACTTCGTTGGAAGTTCGCCCAGGCGTCAACTCTGCTTACGATCCTATGTCCGATGACTATCGTGGTCGTACAGAGCCCGGATTGACGGACGGCACTGCTGACGATTATGGCTTCACATGGGTTGCCTGCGGTGGTTCGCCAACAAACGCAACTGCGGGTATTCGTACAAAGACTAACCGTATGCTCGACCAGAGCAATCTTGCTGCCAACTGGCCGTCAAGCGTGCAGCCGCAGCTCATTGCTCCAGCATGGGACGATCTCCAGGTTTCTGTTTACAGCACGAACGATAACGCTGTCGATGATTTCTCACGTGTGTATTACAAGCGCTCACCGTCAAACGACAAGCTTGTCATTTACTACGTCAACCTGACACCGATCGGTACAAAGTCAGCTCGCTCGGGCGCTATCGTCCACAACAACATTGTGTTCCCAGCGAATAACCGTCCAAACTTCGGCGAACACTACCGTTTCTCCCTCCAGGTAACCCTCAACCGCAGTGACAGCTCGGTAACAGTCCAGTACGGTCGTTTCTCTGGTCTGGCCCCACGCACCGCTATCCAGCCATTGCCTGCAACGGTGTGGATGCGCTGTAACTCCACGGTGGGCGTTACGGGTCCAGCTCGTCGTCTGAACTGGAGCGGATTCCCAAATGCAATGCCTGCCATCACTACATTGGACTTCAGCACTCCGAAGTACACGCAGAGCACTGAGTATCTCTACAACGTCGACATGGAAACGCTCGGTACCGTGCGCGCTATCAGCACGCGGAATGACGACAATACGGTTCCGAAGGACTTCTTGGCCATCAAGTTCAAGCAGTTCCGCAATACGCTTCGCGTTATCAACGTGTCGTACCGCGTTCGTCAGCAGAACAACAATGCAAATCTTGCTTTCTCAGTTGTTGTGTCACCAAACCAGGCCAACAACTACGAGCTTCTTGCTGGTGAAGAACGCCTTGGCGCTATCCAGCCTGTTGTTATCGTTCAGAGTCTGACGAACGATATCCAAGGTCCACAGGGTGTGAACTACGTGCCTCAGGGCACGAACTTCCGCGTTCGCTTCCGTATCGTTAATGAAGCAACTGGCAAGATCGTTTACAATACGTCGCGTGCCGTTACTGATGCAGCTCTGCGTGACACGAACATCTCGCAGATCTTCCGTTGTGACATTAATGGCGTCAACCAGGCTTATCAGCCAGCAAATACGTTTGTACTCCCGTACGAATTCGTCAAGGTGATCTTCCCGCCGTTCGAGCCGAACCCGTTCATTGATGACCAGATCGGTCGTCTCCTGACAACGGTGATTGCTGAACCTAAGGACTCCCTTAACCAGCCGATCGGCGATCAGTGGCCATTTGATGACACGACAAGTATCCGCATCTTCTCGATGCGTCGTCTGACGTCGTTCTCTGATGACGTGAATGAGTACCACCTTGTGGGCGGTGCTGCTATGCCATCAGTGCTGAAGTGGGTGAACCTCGAAGCAGAAGTAGTTGACGGTGATGAAGCAACGAACAACCCTCCTCCTCCACGGGGTGAGTACGCCGCTGCTAACTCTGACGTCTTCCGACTGAAGTCACCAGTCATCAAGATGAACCGTTGGAATCTTTCCAACGTGGACATCCCACCGAACGGTACGTATGGTGGCGATGAACTCCGTTCGTTCCCAATTAATCTGGTTCGCCGCAAGCGCGCAGTACTCTCGATCTCGTATCAGCGCTCCGGTAAGCTCACAAACATCGGTCGTGGTTTCTCAGACAACCGTCTCATTGGACCTGAGCACCGCGTGGTATTGCAGACAAATGGTTTCGCGCCATCGCCGATCATCCGTAAGCCAGACGAGCTTCTGGTTGAGTTCGCTCGTCCATCAGTTGACGGATTGACTGGTATCACGAACATCAACCAATGGGTTCTCGACGTCCAAAACCGTGGTACGTCATACATGCAGCCATTCAGCATCTGGGGTGGTGGCGGTTATGCCCGTGGTTACGACCTTGCAGATTACAACCTCCAGCTGAATAATACAGCAGTTCCACCGCTTGGTGGTCTGCGCGAAGATCTGTTCGACGACGGTAAAGACTATGAGTACTTCAAGGTCACTGTGCCGATCCCTGACACGGTTCTCCGTTGGGTCAATGAAGGTGCTCGTAACTTCCGCTTCCGTCTGCGTGCCAGCTGTATTGTTAACTCAAATCCTCCGTTCCCATCAGACGACGAAGACAACTTCTTCATCGACAACGTAAAGCTTCTCTATCCAGACGAAGTCACGGACGTAGAGTTCAGCAACATCCAGCTGATCTGGCCATATACGATGGCACCAGCTTCACAGGCAACACGCGTTCCAATTCGTGTGAAGCTGTCCAACAACACCAACATCGCAGCTCCTGCCTTCTCGGTGAAGGTTCAGATCAAGCCAGATGGTAACGAAGATCAAGCGATCTATTGTCGCCAGATCACAGTTCCAACACTTGCTGGTAACCGTGAGGTTATCCTTCCATTCCCGGATGCCAACTTCCGGACAACAACGCCTGGCAACTACAAGGTTACAGGACGCATTTTCTTCCCTGGAAATGACCTTGATACACTGAACGACTCAACATTTACGATGTTCAGAATCACGTTCGGTCCAGCCTTTGCGTATGAAACGAATCCAACGAACGCCGTCAATGACGTTCCGAAGCTTCAGTTCTCTGGCGTGTCTGGTAAGGGTCTGAATCACGCTGGACTGGCTTCCGGCGGTGTTCCTTCGACATGGCTTAGCCCATTCGGGGGTGGCCCTTTTGCCCAGTATAGTCCATCGACGATCTATTACAACGGCGCAGGACCTCACGCTC
This sequence comes from Kapaibacterium sp. (SeqCode), assembly GCA_046092945.1. Lineage (GTDB taxonomy): Bacteria > Bacteroidota > Ignavibacteria > Kapaibacteriales > Kapaibacteriaceae > UBA10438. Next base: position 409 of record JBJTEQ010000233.1, on the reverse strand, counting down.
CTAATGGCATGTCGAATAATGCCATGTATGGATGCGATGCTGGTTGTGCTTCGGGTCAGATCGCTATGCGCTTTACCCTGTACTCACAGGACACTCTTGCTGGTTATCAGGCATTCTGGGCTGAACTCAACCAGGATGTTCTCAATATCTCGTTCTCGCTGTATCGTGATCAAGGCGGTCTGCCAGGTGATGAGCGTATTGCAAATTCAACGATCCTTCGTCGTCGTGGTGAAGACGAAACCGGTGCATTCACCGAACCACAGTTCGGTAAGTATGTAACGTATCTCCTTCCATCACCGGTGGTTATTCCTCCGGGCGAGTACTGGGCATCTGTTGCTCAGATGGGTACTGAAGGTTACGAACTCGGTGCTTCGGAAACACGTATGGGTATGGTCACGACCTTCTACTC
>JBJTEQ010000232.1:0-5000 GCA_046092945.1 Kapaibacterium sp. (SeqCode) | reverse complement strand
TGAGCACTCCATGCTCTGGTTCGGCAACCTCTTCGATCGACATCTCCACTGCGAGATCTCATCCTTGAAACTCTATCTTGGTGATGATTGCGCGGGGGTCACACCTCTTCCCATTCCGAACAGAGTCGTTAAGCCCCGTTGCGCCGATGGTACTGCATCTGAACTGGTGTGGAAGAGTAGGTAATCGCCAAGTCTTTTTTGCTCCAAAGCCCCTTGACTACTCCGTCTTGGGGCTTTGTGCGTTGTAGCGGGTGGATTGCGTCCCGCATGACTGCGGCCTTGTTGCCCTGACATCGGTCATGAGAAAAGATGTTCGAACGCGGTAATCTCGAACCTATGGAGGTGACGAGATGATGTACTGTGTGCCATTGAACAGCCTCACGATGGCAGACCTGCCATCTGTCGGCGGCAAGAACGCCTCGCTTGGTGGGATGATGAATGCCCTCACGAGTGCGGGCGTGCGCGTACCGGATGGGTTTGCAGTTACTGTGCAGGCATATCGCGACACGCTTGATGCTGGCCGGCTGCCAGATCATCTTGGGGCTTCGCTCGCAATGTTGGATGTGTCGGCGCTATCGAATCTTACGCAGGTGAGCGAACGATGTCGTTCTCTGATCCTTGAAGCCCCTTTTCCAGAGAGCGTTCGAGAAGCCATAACACGGGCGTATCACGCAATGCGCACCGATACACTCGATACACTCGTCGCAGTTCGAAGTAGCGCTACTGCAGAAGATCTGCCAACAGCGAGCTTTGCCGGACAGCATGATTCGTTCCTCAACGTATCGGGTGTAGATGATCTGCTTGCCGCCGTGAAAAACTGCTATGCCTCGGTCTTCAACGCTCGAGCCATCAAGTACCGGATCGATAATGGCGTTGATCACCTCAAGCTGGGATTGTCCGTTGGTGTGCAGCGAATGGTGCGCACGGATCTTGGCAGTGCGGGCGTGGCCTTTACGATCGATCCCGAGTCGGGCTCGCGCAATGTTGTGTATCTGACCTCGACATGGGGCTCAGGGGAGCTGATCGTCCAAGGGGCTGTCGTTCCTGATGAGCTCGTCCTCTTTACGCCATCGCTGCGATCTCAGAGGTCGAGCATCCTGCGACGTCGAAGGGGCTCATCACGCCCCCTGACAGATTCCAGCAGCAGAGTGCTGTCCATCTCCGACAACGACGCCGAGACGCTCGGACGTTGGTGCTGTGCGATCGAGGACCACTACGGTATGCCAATGGATGTGGAGTAGGCTCGCGATGGACTCACGAATGATCTGTTCATAGTCCAGGCCCGACCCGAAACCGTTCGAAGTCGGGAACACGAGGTGGTCGAACATGAGTATCACATGGTTGACCATACGCCCCCTGTGTTGCATGGAACAGCTGTTGGACGCGGTGTGACCACCGGAACAGTTCGTCTAGTGCGAGGACTCACCGATGCGCCACGCATTCACAAGGGCGACATCATTGTTGCGGAGACCACCAATCCTGACTGGAACGCCATGCTGCGCAACGCATCGTGCATCGTCACCAACAAGGGTGGTCGCACGAGTCACGCCTCAATCGTCGCCCGTGAGCTCGGTATTCATGCCGTGGTCGGAACGGAGTCGGCCACAACAGTGCTCTGCGATGGTCAGACCATTCCGCCTTGCCCGCTATCCCGCAGCCGGCGTGGGGCTTTTGCGCATGGAGTTTGCGATCGCCAATACCATCCGCATTCATCCGATGGCTCTTGTGAGTCCGCAGCTGATTGCCGATGCCTCTGAGTGTGCAGAGATCGACGGACTTGCCGCCGACTATGATGATAAACGACGGTACTTTGTGGACAGCCTCGTCGAGAGCATCGGGATCGTGGCAGCTGCCTTTTTCCCGCGTCCGGTGATCCTGCGAATGAGCGACTTTAAGACGAACGAATACGCCCGACTCCTTGGCGGATCGGCCTTCGAGCCGGATGAGGAAAACCCGATGCTTGGCTTTCGTGGCGCATCGCGCTACTACCACCCCCGCTATCGGGAGGGCTTTGCCCTGGAGTGCGAGGCTGTGCGCATTGCCCGCGATGAGAAGGGGCTCACCAACATCATTGTGATGATCCCGTTCTGCCGCACCATCGATGAAGGACGGAAGGTGATCACCACGATGAAGGAGTTCGGTCTAAGCAGAGGTAGCAACGGACTGCAGATCTACGTCATGGCCGAGATCCCCAGTAACGTTGTTCTGGCCGAACAGTTTGCCGCACTCTTCGATGGCTTCTCGATCGGATCGAATGATCTAACGCAGCTCGTGCTTGGCGTTGATCGGGATTCGGAAACCCTAGGCCCCCTCTTCGACGAACGCGACCCGGCCGTGACTGCTATGCTCGCCGATATGATCGGCAGGGCAAAACGGAGCGGTCGCCCGATCGGACTCTGTGGTCAGGCACCGAGCGACCATCCGGAGTTTGCCAGGTTTCTCGTTGAGCAGCGCATTGACAGCATTTCGTTTACACCAGACGCTCTGATCAGTGGCATTCGAAACATTGCACTAGCAGAGGGCGTGCCTGCGATGGGAACGATTGCCGCTGCCGCTGACCACGCTTGATTCATTGCCAGGTGCAGCAGAGCTTACTGTGAAGTGGTTGATTCCAGCCCGTCGCCACTAGCTTCCTGCGCAAGCACGGGCTCAAGAGTTTCGACGATCTGACCGCTTTGCGCAGGATAGATGACACGTGATCCGGTGTTGATGATCCAGTAGGTGCCATAGTCCGTTGCATTGTTGTCATTGAAGCTAATCAGTTCGCCAACGTCAATCGTAATCTGGCCCGTAGGCTGCCCGGTAGACAGGTCGATCACATTCCCGGAACTGGCAACTAGAACTGTACCTGTGCGCACCATGGTGATTCTCTTTAATGATGAACTGACGGTGGTAGGTAGATCTCTATGGAGCGAATATCGATAGATTGTCGGCCGTATCAATAATCGCGTTGTCAATGTGCATGGCAGAAAACCCTAGCAAATCAAACAGCCAAGATGATGCCCCTTCGATTCTGCGGGCGCTGATGCGTGGCGAAGATCTTGAGTTGCACGATGCGGTCTGGTTGGAGATCTCCAAGGCAGCCAAGGCACTGAAAATCCACGACGCTACTTTGGCAGACCGGATCATCTCTTCCGTGAACCCGACAGACGACGTTCAGAGCTTTGCACACTTGCTCATTCGGCTCCGAGTCTCGCTGGGCAAGTACGATTTGGTCATGGCAGAATCGCTTGCTAATCAACTGCAGCAGCACCCAATGATGAATGAGCCACCTTTGGCTGCACTGGCAAGATTTCGAATCGGCAATTCTATGGCCCATCTTTCCCGGCACGAAGATGCAGTGAGACATTTCCTGCATGCCATACAGACGTACCGGGAGTTGAATTGGACATTTGAGGAGGCGGTATGCATTGTTGAGATCGGCAATGTCATGCGCGCAAAGGGGGACCTCGCAGGTGCGTTGCGTTGCTATCTGTCCGCCCTCGATACAATCCAACGCGAGGGTGAAGAAGACCTCTACGCCGCGATGCTCATCAATATTGCCGGGGTGCTTCATGTATCGGGGAATACCGAGGAGGCTGAGCGGCGATTCTCACAGGCGCTGCGAACTTCGCGGTTTTCACGTCCTGGTCCCGAACGGGCTGAGATACTTGTGCGGATAGCTTTTCTGCATAAGTCTGCCGGCCGGATAGACGCGGCCCAGGAAAGCTATATGGAGGCCGCTGCGCTCACGGACAAGCACCAACCCTCGGCAATGTCCGCTCGTATTGAAAGCGCCATCGCTGAACTTGACGTGATGAGAGCCGAGTACACGTCGGCACTATCGCGGATCGAAAAGATTGAATCGATGTATTCCATGGCTCTGTCCTTGCACACGAGACTACAGATGCTTTGTGTAAAGGCCAGAGCGCTGCAGCAGGTCGGGCGCGGCAATGAGGCAGCGGAGACACTCAGGGCAGCGATTAGTCTGGTCCGTGAATCAGATGACCTCGAGTTTTATCACATCGTGCTCAACGATGCACTCGAGTGGGTCGAGGATTCATCATTGCGAATGGGTGTCCTGGAAGAGTATCGCACTGTTCAGGATGAACGTATGAAGTCTGTTGCGAAGAGCACGGCCGCTATGCTTGATCTGCGTGCTTCCTTCGAGCAGGAACAGTCCCGACGTGAGATCTCCAGGCAGAAGGATCTGGCCAGTGCTATCGTGGAAACTCAGCAGCTGACGATGAACGACATCGGTCGGGATCTCCATGACTCCCTTGGACAGGACGTGACGGTGATGTCGATGCTCGTCGATCGGCTCCGAACCAATCCAACCCTTGCCTATCAGGAGGTCCTGAATATTCTGGATACGATGCAGTCAGTGACGCAGCGTGTTGCCGCCGACAGTCGGAGAATTGCGCATCGCCTGATGTCAAAGGCGATCACGGCAAGAAACGTGTCGAACGCTCTTGAAGAAGTGAAGTCTGAGCTGTCAACGGCAGCCCCTTCCCTGAGGATCGATCTTCATATTTCAGGTGGCATAGAGACCATGCCGGATGAAGTTGCTCTCACTTTCTATCGCATCGCCCAGGCAACTCTGAAGAACGTCGTTCGCCATGCCGATGCATCAACGTGCACGATCAACCTCGCTGCTCACGATGATCACTTCCACCTCGATATCGAGGACGACGGTAAAGGATTTGATCCACAGAAAATCCGCGAGGGCATCGGCATGCGCGAATCAAAGGCCCGCGCAGAAATCATTGGCGGACGGGCCCGCATTGAAAGTCAGCCCGGAAATGGCACGCGAGTGACGGTTACGGTGCCGAAGAAGTAGTGACGGAGTTACGGAGTTACGGAGTTACAGAGTTACGGAGTTACAGAGTTACGGAGTTACGGAGTTACGGAGTTACAGAGTTACGGAGTGACAGAGTTACAAACCCCAAACCCCACACCTGAAACCTCAAACCTGACTGGTGGTCGCTATAGGATTTGAACCTATGACCTCTCGCGTGTGA
>JBJTEQ010000231.1:0-2983 GCA_046092945.1 Kapaibacterium sp. (SeqCode) | reverse complement strand
CCATCGGGATTCTCCGGGTGATACTTGCGATCGAAGTACATCTCTGCGTCGGGACTCATCACCGGCTGAGTGGCGGGCTGAAAGGAGTTGATCGTTTCGGACAGGCGCACCTTCGCACAGGTGGTGTCGATCCGTGCGACTGCTGTTAACGCCGATGCGAGCAGCAACGTCACAGCCACAAGTGCGCCGGACTTCCACTCCGCGATGACGCTCTTGATCACCTCCCACGTGTAGCCACGATACTGCAGAAACCGCACCAGTTTATCCTCCGTTGAACGAACATTCTCGGACGTGAGCCTGCGCAGTTTCTTGCGTGCCACGGCGCGAGCGGCCGTGCCGGCGTCCGAGGTATCCACGGCGCGCGACATGACCGATTCGACGATGGATTCGCTGAGCCCCTTGCCCAGAAGCGTGCGACGCATCATTGATGGGGAAAGGGGCTTGCGCTGCTTGGAGGCCTCAATAAACCTTTCGGCATAGGAAACATCGTCGATGAGTCGAAACTCACGGAGCCACTGCACCACATCGGCCGATTCCTCATCCGTTGCTTCGGCCTTGGTGAGAAACCGCGAGATGTCGCGCTCGGTGCGTGGCTTGTAGGTCGCAAAGCGATAGGCCTTCTGGCGCAGCACGATGCGACGATCCTCGCGTCGGAGTTGACGCTCGATCTCATCAGTCATGCGCAGACCCTTGCGGAGTCCGAGCGACAAGGCAACGTCGATCGGACAGGCCGCAAAGAACACTTCATCGACGAACACCGAACAGCGTCCGGCGTTTTTCACGTTCCGGCGGATGGACGTGATGACGCCCATGCGTTACTTTTTGCCGTTGGCCGGAGCTGCGGTATCGGGAAGCTTCAGGGCCTGACGCACAGCAACATCCAGTGCCGCATAGAGCGGGGCGTTTTCCGAAAGAAGCTTGCGCATGCCATCACGTCCCTGCACGCGCTCCTCGTTGAAGGAGAACCATGAGCCGGACTTGACGATGATGCCGGTCTCGACAGCCACGTCGATCATGTCGCCCAGACGAGAGATACCCTCGTTGTACATGATGTCGAACTCGGCTTCGCGGAATGGGGGAGCCACCTTGTTCTTGACGACCTTGGCGCGCACGCGGTTACCGACGATGTCCTGACCATCCTTGATCACGTCTTTGCGGCGCACGTCGATACGCAGCGATGCGTAGTACTTCAGAGCGTTACCGCCGGTTGTCGTCTCAGGGTTGCCGTAGATCACACCGATCTTCGAGCGGAGCTGGTTGGTGAAGATCACTGTGGTGTTGGAGCGTCCGATGGCGGCGTTGAGCTTGCGCATGGCCTGACTCATCAGGCGCGCCTGCGAGCCCATCTGGGCGTCACCCATGTCGCCCTCGATCTCCACGCGCGGCGTCAGAGCTGCCACGGAGTCGACCACGACCACGTCGATCGCACCAGAGCGCACGAGTGTCTCGACGATCTCCAGGGCCTGCTCACCGAACTCCGGCTGCGACAGCAGCAGGTTGTTGAGGTCTACGCCAAGGCGCTGCGCATACTTTACATCGAGCGCATGCTCGGTATCGACAAATGCTGCCAAGCCCCCTGCCTTCTGTGCTTCGGCGATTACCTGAAGACAGACCGTGGTTTTGCCGGAGGATTCCGGTCCGTAGATCTCCACGATACGTCCGCGAGGCACGCCCCCGATGCCAATGGCGGCATCCAGCGAGAGACATCCCGTGGAGATCGCGTCGATCTCCACCGATGAGGTGTCGCTCAGGCGCATGATGGAGCCTTTACCGAATTGCTTTTCGATCTGCTCCATGGCCAGCTGGGCGGCCTTGACCTTGGCATCGGCCGGCTTGGCGGCTACGGCGTCCTTTGGTTCCTTGGTGGACTTTGTTTCTGCGCTCATAACGGACTTTCGTTGATACTTCTGAATGAAACGTGGTGAATTGTTCTTCTCCGTGCGAGTTCGACGGAAAAACGTGACATCTCACACTGCCGGAACGGCATTTTTCGAGGCGCAAGTTACCGACGGGCAGGGGGCTGGCACGGCCCGAGTTTTCAACATCCATGCGTCACGTTTTGCCGTCAAATCAGCTCGAAGAAGGCACGATGAAACGCTATCCATTAGCTCTTCCGGTGGTCGTCACAACGGCCACAAGCTGGCTCTCAGCAGGTGTGCCGGTGCACTTTTCTGCGCTTGCCGCAGGTGCTCTTCTGATGGCCCTGGCGGGCTGCCTTGCGATGAGCTGCCGACGGCACGCCATTGCGCTGCTGCTCTTTAGCTCGTGCTGCGGGATGCTCTCGGGAGGTCAGGTGCGGTGCATGCTTGGCCCGAGACTTTCTGGACACGAATGTCATTGTCAGCGCAGGGTAACCTCACCCCTAGTCGCCGACGGCGTTGTGAAGCAGATCGTTACCTCCAGCAAGCGAAGCCGCGTGTATGTGATCGACGGCGAGCTCGACGCCCGATGCGCGCCATGTGTGCGCGGAAGGTGCCTTGTGCGCGAGAGCGGTCAGGAGCGCGGCACCCCGCTGACGACAGGTCAGCGTCGCGTGATCACCGGGGAGGTGCGCCGCTCCCTTGCCGCAACACTTGACGGGGAGTTCTCCGAGATCTCCTATGCACGATCACTTGGCTGCGTGGTTGTCATGGAGCGGGCACGATCGCTTGATGTGGGCCCTGCTCCGCTGCTGACGAGGTGCGTTGAGAGTGCACGCGATTGGGTCCGCCTTCGGCTTACCTCAGCCTGCAATGATCAGACGTCGGCCGTTGCGATAGCCCTGCTGATAGGCGATCGATCATACCTCGACGCAGAATCGCGTGCGGCGTATCGTCTGAGCGGAACGGCGCACATCTTTTCGGTGAGCGGCTCTCACGTGGCCATCATAACCTGGCTGGTGATGTTGCTCGTCGGACGCCGTCCAGGTGCGATTGCGCTATGCTTTGGCGCACTCATCATAGCTGCCTATACGCTTCTGGCCGGTGCAGAGCCCCCTGCCGTG